>JBCDKH010000005.1 GCA_038746835.1 Planctomycetota bacterium
AGGGGCATCCCGCCCGCGACGCTCCCCGTGGCACGATCTTTAGATCGTGCGTCCGCAAACCCGAACCCCGACACGATCTGAAGATCGTGCCACAGTTAGGTCGCGACGATGAAGGCCGGTTGCGGCGGGCAAGGGTAGGGGTGGGGGTGGAGACGATGCCGCAGGTCGGCCGATCGCTTTCTATCGCTGCTGCGGGACCGATCTCCGCCCCGCTCGTCGCCGATCGACGGTCACCGTCGATTGGTACCCGTGTCGAGCGTCGGGAATGAATATGGGTTGTGTCCCCATCCGGCCACGCCTCAGCGGACGAGTACCAGTTCCTCCGCGACCTCGACACCACGCCCGCAACCCGTCGCGGCGGCGCGGCCGACAAGCTGCGCAACCACCTCGCCCCCCAAGCAATGGCCCAGAAGAACCACGCCGTTTTCGGACTGACTGGCGCAAAGTCTGTGTCCGGCCCCACCAAACGGTTTGTTTCCGGCGCCCGCCGGATCAGCGGGTGATCGTGACCTTGTTGGACGATCCGCCGACCTGGGTCGTGACATTGCCACGGCCGCGGACGTCGGCGTGTTGCCGGACCGCGCCCGCGGCAAGCTCCGGCGCGACCTCCGCCAGCAGGCCTTGAAGCTCTTTGGCGAGGTCGGGGTCGGCCTTGAGGCGTTTGGTCAACTTGCCGCGGAGGATGTCCCAGTGCTCATCGGCGTCGGGCTCGGCTTCGGCGTCGGTGACGACGTTGGCGTCGCTGCCGGTGAAGCGGCTCTTGAGCCAGACCCAGACCCGTGCGGCCCCGCCCGCGACGGCGTCGACGGCGGCGTTGCCCGCCCGATCGGCCAGGGCTTCGGCCGCTTCGCCGGCTTCGGTCTGGAGAAGGTCGATCGTCTGCTGGGCAAGCTCGGTGGGTTCCATGGTGAGGCCTCGTCGTGATCCGTTTGAAGGTTTTGGAGTCAGTCGTCGCCCTCGTAGCCGAGCAGCTTCGCCGCCTCGGTCAACAGGGCAACATCCGGTTCGGTGCCGGCCGCTTCGGCGGCTTCCACGTAGTCCCGACACAGTGCAGCGAGCAGCGACGCGAACGCCGCAGTGTTCCTGCGGGCAAGCGGGAGGAGGCATTGCATTCCCTCGTGCAAGTCGGCCGCGGCTTCTCCGGGTCGCTCCAGTGCGACGAGTACCTGGGACTTCGCCCCGAGCGACGACGCGAGGTTTGGCGTGAAGGCGTCGGGCCGCGCTGCCGCCAGCGTCCGGCGGAGACCGACCGACTCTTCGGCAGCCTTCAACGCCTCCTCCCGACGGCCCACGTCGGACAGGCGATTAGCGAGGTTGTTGAGCGACGACGCCAGGTCCGGCGTGAAGGCGTCGGGCCGCGCTGCCGCCAGCGTCCGGTAGAGACCGACCGACTCCTCGGCAGCCTCCAACGCCTCCTCCCGACGGCCCACGTCGGACAGGAGGTTAGCGAGGTTGTTGAGCGACAACGCCAAGTCCGGCGTGAAGGCGTCGGGCCGCGCTGCCGCCAGCGTCCGGTAGAGACCGACGGCCTCCTCGGCAGCCTTCAACGCCTCCTCCCGACGGCCCACGTCGGACAGGCGATTAGCGAGGTTGTTGAGCGACGACGCCAGGTCCGGCGTGAAGGCGTCAGGATCGGAACGCACCAGCAGGCGATCAAGTTCAACCGTCTCATCCGCCGCGGCAAGGGCTTCTTCGCGCCGGCCGAGCGCGGACAGGCGGATGGCGAGATTGTTGACAGCGACCGACAAGGATCGCGTGGACCCTTCGTCCTTTGCTTGAGCTTGCCATGGTCTTAGCCGGGTAACCAGTCGCTCGTTCACACTTGCCGCCGCGTCGCGGAGGCTGAGGGTCTGTTTGGCGTGCTGGTCGAGCAGTTGTTGAATTGAGAAGAGGAGGCCGATGTTGCCGGCGTCCGCGTGCTCGACCAGGCCCGCCAGCCATCGAAGGGCCGTTTCGGGGGCGACGCCGTGCTTGGACGCCTCTTCGATGCCGATGAAATTCTGGGCGATGCGGATGATGGCCGCGACGACGGCCTCCTCGTGGCCTTCGAGGACGCGGAGGACTGTGGCGGAGCCATCCGCCTGAGCGTTGCGTGACGCGAGAACATGGAGAACGAGGGCTTCGCCGATTAGGTCAGGCAGGACCGGGGCGGTGCCGCCGTCGGGGCGCGGCAGGGCCAGGGCGGCTTGGTCGGCGAGGGCTGCAGGCCCATTCGGGTGCGTTCGTCGCAGGGCATCGCACTCCCGCTCAACGACGGCGACGGCTTCTTGACGTGAAAGGCCTCCTGCGAGCGTGGAGCACGCCGCCATGTGGCCGAGAAAAGAGGCAGTGGAGCCGAGAGGGCCATCGTCGGCGTAACGGGCGACTCGGGCGAGCTCGCGCTTAGCGAGTTCGAGCGCCAAGTCAGGCCGACTCATCGCCAGCGTGTCGAGAAGCGGAAGCTGCCTGGCGGTCGCGAGCAACGCGGCCATCATCAGCGGCAGCGGCTCGGACCAGCCGGGGCGGGCCAGGCGCTCGGTAAAGGTCGCGTCGTCCGGCGGTGGCAGAACCGGGGCGGTGACTCGGAGCAAGTCGGCCGCGGCGGTGGCGGTCTGTTCCAGGATGGACCGCTGGGCAGCCGTGCCTTCGAGCCGTTCGAGTTGCAGCGGCTCAAGGGGGCGGAACAGGTCGGCTGCGGGCGTGTCTGATGACGAAAACGAACGGAGCGTCTGGAGCCAACCGCCGTCGGTCTCTGCCTCACGCTCGATCAGGATCAAGCGGAGCGGCGGGAGGTCCCGTCTCGGATGATCGGCGAGGTCGGTGACCCACGTCCGCAGCGGATCGAGTGCCGCAGCCGCGTAGTCGACGACGACGAGTGTGGGTCGTTGCCAGCCCCACGTCGATAGGCTCTGCTGGTGGACGAATCGCTGCATCTCCCGGCCTTTGACGAAACCGGCGTGCCAAGCGTCTTGCTCTTCGCCCGCCGGCAGCGACGCGATGAGGTCGAGGGCCAGACGCGTCTTGCCCGAGCCGGCTCGGCCGCTGATGGTCCGAATGGCGATCGGGCAGTCGTCGTGCAGCCACTGCTTCAGATCGGCCATGACGCTGTCACGTCCGACCAGATCAATCGTCCGTCGGTACGCCTCGAGCAGTTGCAACTCGGTCGCGGGCGGAGCCGATCTGCCTGCTTGGTACGTTGTCAGGTGCAGGCTCGGGACGCCCGGAACGACCGTGTTGCCGTCGCCGTGGATCTGGACGACGACGTTGTCGTGCCCGACCACGCGGCTTGCCTGAATGTTTCGATCGGTGGTCCCCGCCACGGCGGAATGGTAGAAGCACCTACACGCGATGCAAAATGAATCGCAAGGCAATCGGAACGGAAATCGGGATTGCCAAGCTGGGTGGGCGGACGCCAGGGCGACCGCAGTGCGGATCGGCCCGTTCAGCCGAGTCAGCCGTCGGATCGGGTCGACTACGACGACGTAGCCCCGTCACCTTCAAGCTCCCGCTACCGCCGGATACGCCCGACACGAACGACACCCGCACCACCTCTGATACCCCGACGAAGATCGCGGCGTGAGTGAAGCAGAAGTTGTTAGGGCCTAGGGGTTAGGTCGGAGGCCGAGGCAACCAGCTCCGGCTGGGCCCTAACCGCTAACAGCTAATCGCTTCTCTACTAGGCTCTAAGCTCTAACAACTAGCAACTCGCACGGCGGCGTGGCTTTTGGGCCCGCCGCCGTTTGCATGCGCGGGTCGTGAAGCTTTGAAAACGTCGACTTTGAATGGGGGTGTTGGTATCCTTCGGCTAACGCCATGGGTGGTGCACGCACGAGTGTTCGAGCCGGATTGTCGCGATTGGCGACGGAGGTGTGCGTCGTGGCTGCGATGGCGTTTGTGCTGGTGCCGGCGATGACGGCTGGGCACCATGCGGTGGCTCACGCGGCCAAGGTGGGGGAAGTGGAGGAGGTGGGGAAGGTGGGGACGTCGCGGGGGCATCACGACTGTTCAGGGCATCATGGGGTGCCGCACAAGCACGCCCCTGCCGAGCCCACGCGGTCGGACGAGTCGGGCGAGTGCCAGACGTGTTCGCTGCTGGCCGTGTTGACGCAGTCGGCCGGGCCGGCGCCGGTCGCGGCGTTGCCAGCGGAGCCGGTGTTGGCGGCGGGCGAGGTCGAAGTGCTGGTCGCGGCACTGCTCGCGTTTGATCCGAACGAGTTGCCCGGATCGCCACGTGCGCCGCCGGTAGTTTAATGCGTTGAAGCCAGGGCGAAGCGGTGTCGCGTGGATGCGGACTGCCCGGCCCTGGCTGCCGTGGTCGCTGCGTGTCGCAAGGACCCTTCTGATCCATCTAGATCGAACAGGCACGCCGTCCCTCGGAATTGCGTGCCCGCGTCGGGCGGCCGGCTCTCCGTCGAGAACGGCCAGCCGTCAAGCATCCCGCCGAAGGCGAGGCCAGGTGCACCGTGCATCGCGGTGTTCCCTCGCGAATGAGCTCGCGTGTCGCCCGTCTCGGCCCTTCGCAACGTCTCTCTTCCACTCTTCCGGAGTCACAGAAGTGCATCAACGACATAAACCCCTGCTTGTCGCCGGCCTTGGGTCGGCACTCATCGCGAGCACTGCTTCGGCGGTGCCGCTGCTTGCCAGTGGGCAGGTGCTCATTCCCGGCGATCCGAGCATTCCGCCCGGCCAGCCGGGGCACGACGACACGCGCGAGAACTACATCTTCGAAATCGACTCGGAGACCGGCATCGCTACGCCGATCAGCCCCGTCACGACCGGACTGCCCGCGGGTCTCGGTGCGACGCAGAGCACGCTCTACGGCTGGCAGAGCAACACGCTTCAGGTCGTCGATCCGTTTGCCGGCACCACCACGCCGGCCGGCCCGTCGACGCCGTTCAGTGCGACGGCGTTCGACGTCTCTGCTGGCGGCGTCGGCTTTGGCATGACGATCGGCGACGACCAGCTCTTCAGCGTCGACCTCGCGACCGGCAATGCGTCGGCCGTCGGTTCGGCTGGCCTGGTCAACGACGCCCTGGAGCTCGCTGGCGAGGTCGATCCGGACGCGTTCATCATCTCGCTCGGCAGTGTCGGCGACTTGCTCTACGGCATCGATCTCTCGACCGACTCGCTGATCGAGATCGACCCGGCCGACGGCTCGGCCGACGTGATCGGTGCGCTCGGCAGCGTCGACCTGGTCGGCAACGGCATCTTCAGCGGTTACGCCGGGCTGACGGGTGTCGATGAAAACGCCGACGGCGAGTTCGACGCGTTGTTCGGCGTCGTGAACTTCATCAACCCGGCTGGTCCGGAGGGCACGGTCCGCCTCGGCGGCATCGCCCGCTTCGACCTGACCGACGCCTCGTGGGACCTCGTCGGCCTGAACGAGCAGGTCATCTTCTTCGGTCTGGCCTCCGCCCCGATTCCGGAGCCCACGTCGATGGCACTACTCGGACTGGCCAGTGCGGCATTGCTTCGCCGACGACGCGTTTAGCGCTTATCCTCTGACCTGCTGCGGCACGACCGCCGTGGCAGGTCTTTTGGCCACCCCTCCATGACTCAATTCGGCTTGTCCATCTTTCAGCGAACCTCGTGGACCGACCTGCTTGGCGCAGGAGCGTCGATGCTGTGTGCCGCGCACTGCCTTGCGACGCCGTTCGTGCTGCTCGCGCTGCCCACATGGGGCGCGACGTACACGCACCCGGCGATGCACTGGCTGCTGACTGGCATTGCGGTGCCGCTGGGGCTGTGGGCGATGTTCCGTGGCTACTTGAGGCACCGTCGGTTCTTCGTGCCGCCGTTGATGCTGGCAGGACTCGTACTGGTCGTCGTCGCAACGGCCCAGCCGGCGCTGGCTAGCCCGGCAGAGGAGCCTGTCATCTCTGAGGCCACCCCGACCACGCAGCCTGCTGTGACGAGCAGCTGTGCGGCGTGCTGTCCGGCTCCGGTCGTCGTCGTGGACGAAAACGACGAGGTGACCATCGAAGAGCCCGCGGGCAGGCCTTGG
The DNA here is from genome assembly GCA_038746835.1 of Planctomycetota bacterium. Lineage (NCBI taxonomy): Bacteria > Pseudomonadati > Planctomycetota > Planctomycetota bacterium. Next base: position 5,984 of record JBCDKH010000005.1, read on the forward strand.
CCGTTTTACGCGATGGTGGGTGGCGGGCTGCTGCTGGTCTTCGGTCACGGCTTCAACCTGGTGCCGTGTCGTGCACCGTGCTGTGCTCATCGCCGTGCCGGAGGTGATGTGTGAGCGACTCGGCGAAGAGGCTCATCCCGCTGCCACCGCCGAAGTGGCGGCTGCCCATCGCGCTCATAGCGGCCGCCGTGGTCGCGTTGGTCTGCGGCATCTTCGTTCACGCGAACGGCTACGTCTGGCTGGCGGCGACGCTGGTCGTGCTCGTCGTCGGAGCCGTCTGGCCGTGGGTCGCTCTCAAGACCGCGTCGGCGACGGTTACCTTTGCTGCGGAACGTGGGCGCGAAGGCGACACGGCCGACGCACGGCTGCACGTCCGAAGCCGACTGCCCTGGAAGTCGATCGGCTTCCGGCTCGATGGCGAGGCCGATCTCGCTCGCGAGGTCTCCGTCGGCACGAACGATGTTCGCTGGACGCCCTCGCGATTCGGCCCGGTCGGCGACCGACTGACGCTCACCTGCGATCGGCCGTTCGGCCTGTGGACGGCGCGACGATCGGTCGACGTCCCTCGGTCGATGCTCGTCTGGCCGCGCACGCACAAGGTCGGCCAGGTCCCTGACTGCGCCGGCCCGTCGGACGGCACCCACGGCGGACGCCGCGTCGGCATCGGTGGCGAGTTCTGCGGCGTGCGAGACTTCCGCGCCGGCGACCGGCTTCGCCTGGTTCATTGGGCCCAGACCGCACGCCAAGACCGACTCATGGTCCGCGAAACGCTCGCCGACGCGACGCCGAAGGTGCGCGTCGGGCTGTTGCTCGGGCAAGACAGTCACGTCGACTCTGCTGCGTTCGATCGTGCCGTCCGCGATGCGGCGTCCAAAGTCGAGGGCTGGACGCGTGCGGGCTCTGTTGTCGAGTTGGTGCTCGCCGAGCGGCGTATCGCCTGTCCTCCGAATGCCGTGCCGCGAATGGCGCTCGACGTGTTGGCGGCGTTGCGATACGACGATCTGCCCCAGGTTGCGGAACGTGTTTCGGTCGACGTCTTGGCATCCGCAACGAGCCGCGACCGTGAGGGAGCGGAGTCGGCGGAGCCGACATCAGTCGACGCACGAGACATCGCGTTCCGCGATTCCCCTTCTTCACGGTCGCGGCTCGTTGCGGAGTCAACCCTTGGATCGCGAGGTGCCCATGCCGCGTGACGTGCTTGTTTGGCTCGCACTCGCCGTCGCGGTCATCGCGGTCGGACTTGCCGACTACGTCCTGGCGTCGTCGGTCGTGCTGGTCGTTGCGGCGGTGCTCGTCCGACTCGGCCTGACGCGGTTCGCCAAGCCGGTTAGCGCGACGGCGTGGGAGCGCATCGTCGCGGTCGTCGTGGTCGCCGGTCTCGGCTGGCGATTCGTCCAGGGCATGCCGCCGACCGAGTGGCTTGTCGTCGAGGGCATGCGGAACGCAGCGCTCGCCATGCTCGCTGTGCCGACATCTCGGAAGATCGGGCCGATCGCGATGGGCCTTGGCCTCGGGCTCGTCTTGGCGTGCAGCCTGCTCGGCGAGGGTGCGGGCGTTCTGGCGATGGCCGTGCTGTACGCGGTGCTCGGGGCGATCTGGCTGTCGCAGCGCGAACGCGAGTCGACGGCGACGCCGTGGGGCGCGGTCGCGGCAGTGGCGATCGTCGCTGGGACGGTCGGCCTGTTCGTCCACGGCAGCGTCCGTCTCGACGGCCTGTTCGCCGGGCTCGTCAACAGCTCCGGCGGTGACGGCGACGGGCACGAGCTGGCGCGATCTGGCATCGGTGACGGGCCAGACCAGATCGCCGGACCGACGGGCGACGCCGGCTTCGACCAGTCCGACTTCTTCTGCGAAACCGACGGACAGTGCCTCTATGATGCGTTCGTCGAAAACTACGGCCAGCCAACGGTCACGTCGCGCGTCGATCGCACCCAATGGCTCCGCCTGACCGAAGACCAGATCGGCGAGCACCGCGAGCAGGACCTCCGTGCCGGACGCTCGGAAGACAGTCCGCCACGCCGGTTCTCGCTGCGACGGGATCGTCCTTCCCGCGAGGCTTCGCCCGAGGCCGTGCTGTGGGTCGAGGCGGATCGCGATCAGTTTCCGATCCGTCTGCCGATCCTCGCGTTCGACCACTACGAGCCGGGCGAAGGCCACTGGCACGAGGAGGCGGATGAGGAGGTCATGCGGGCGATGGACCACGCCGACGAGGACGGCTTCTTCCACCCCGTCGATCAGCCCGTCGGCAAGGTCTTCGGCCAAGAGCGTGAGGTGACGATTCGCACCGGCACGTACGACGCAAACATCCTGCCGCTGCCGAACGCGATGACCATGTTCCGCATGGGCCGGGTGACCAAGGCGGACGTGTTTGCCAGCGCCGCCGAGCCGATGCTGCGGATCAACCGGACCAGCGTCCCGCCCGGCAGCGTCTTCCGCGTCGGCTATCGACCACCCGTCCTCGATCAACTCGCAGCCGAGCCTCTGGCCCACGGCCAGGCCGACGACACGCATCACGAGATCGCCGCGTCGCTCGCACAGCAATGGGCCGGCCACTTGCCACGCGGCTGGCAGCAGATCGACGCCGTTGTCTCTCGACTTCGCGACCACGCGGTGTTTGAGCAATCAGCAACACTTCGAGCGTTTGAGGCAGCACACGATCACGTGCACGCCTGCCCGGTCGAGACCTTCCTGCACGACACGCGTCGTGGCGATGCGCACCTCTTCGCCTCGTCGACTGTCCTCATGCTCCGGAGCCTCGGCTACGACGCACGCCTCGCGGGCGGCTACTACATCGCGGCCGACGACCTCGACCATGCCACCGGGCAAGCCGCGATCACGCGTGCACATGCCCACATCTGGCCGCAGGTCAGGCTCGAGCTCGAAGCCGGCTACGCGAGCAGCCGCGTCGATCACCAGCAGGGCATGGCCCGCGGCGGACAGTGGATCGACCTCGAACCGACGCCAGGCTTCTCCGTCGCCGACGGTGCCCCGACGTTCGCTCAACAGGCAACGATGACGTGGTCGTCGCTCGTCGCCTGGGCCGGCCGCGAATGGCCGACGCTGCTGATCGTCGGCGTTGCCGGCGCGGGCATCATCGTGCTTCGGCATCGCATCGCCGATGTCGTCGACGTCCTCGTCTGGCGCATCCGGCCGACGGGCGATGACCGGACCTTCGTCATCCGAACCCTCGGCCTGCTCGATCGCCGCGCACGCCGACGCGGCAGCCCACGGCCGGTCCACCAGTCGCACTCCTCGTGGCTCGACTCGCCCGACTTGTCACCGGTTGCCGATTGGGCGATGTTCTCGCCGACCGAGGCCGCGCCGCCGTCGCACGGCGTCGACCTGTTTCGCCGAGTCGGGTTCAAAGCCCACGCCCGCTGATCCGACAACGCTCTCTTGCCGATGACGCATCCGCCACCCGAACCTGTCCAGTCCGTCGACACGGCTGCGCGCGTCACGGCGGTCCGCGATCGATTGACGAGCGCGTTGCTCGGCAAGGAAGACGTCGTCGATCACGTGCTCGCTTGCCTGCTCGCCCGGGCACACGTGCTGGTTGAAGACGTCCCCGGCCTTGGGAAGACGACGCTCGCCAAGGCTCTTGCCTCGGCCGTCGGCGGCACGTTCGGCAGGCTTCAGTGCACGCCCGACCTCTTGCCCGGCGACGTGACGGGCTTCAGCGTCTTCAACCAGAAGAACCGCGAGTTCGAGTTCCTGCCCGGGCCGGCGTTTTCGGACGTGCTGCTCGTCGACGAGATCAACCGCGCCACCCCGCGGACGCAGTCGGCCCTGCTTGAGGCGATGGCCGAGGGACAGGTGACGGCCGACAACGTTCGCCGCGATCTGTCGCCGACATTCTTTGTCATTGCGACGCAGAACCCCGTCGAACACGCCGGTACGTACCCGCTGCCCGAGGCGCAGCTTGACCGCTTCGGCATGAAGCTCAGTGTCGGCTATCCGTCCGACGACCACGCGATGGCGATGCTCGCTGGAGCCGTCGGTGGGGAACGATCGAAGCTCGATCAGACGCCAATCCTTCACGACGACGAACTGCTCGGCCTGCAGCAGCACGTCTCGTCCATCGCCTGTGAAGAGCCGGTACGACGCTACCTCGTTCGCCTCGCGACAGCGACGCGTGATCACCCGCGTGTGACGCTCGGATTGAGCCCGCGCGGGTTACTTGTCTGGCAGCGACTCGCCCAGGCGAAAGCAACGCTCGTCGGCCGCGACTTCGTCACCGTTGACGACGTCCAACACGTCGCCCGCCCGTGCCTGCTCGTGCGACTCGGCGTCGCCGACGGCGACGCGGCACCGATCGTCGACGACCTGCTGACAAGCGTCGCGGTCTGACCACCTCGATCGGCCGGCGCATTTCCGCCTTCACGCTGATCGCACCTGCACTCCCGAATCTGATCACCTCATGATGGTTGCCGGCACCTTTGTCCTTCGACTCGGCGAAGCCGTCATCGCGGCGGTGCCGGACCTGCTGGTCGGCGTGCTTCTGGCAGGCGTGCTCCGGCACGTCGTCGGCGACGTGCGGCTACAACGCTGGTTCGCCAAGCCGTGGACGACGGCTCTGACCGCCATCGCTTGGCCGGTCGGTGCGGCTGGGATCTTGCCGATCGCGGTCGTGCTGCATCGTGCCGGTGTCCGTCCGGCGGCGGTGGTGGCGACGCTGTTTGTCGGCGGTGCAGTCGGGCCGTTGTCGATCGCATATCTGATGGAACGGGCGTCGCCTTTGGCCGCTCTTGTGCTGGTCGCAATGCTCTTTGCGATTGCCGTCCTGCTGTTTGCCGTCGTTGCGAGAGTCGAGGGGCCAACGACGGTGACCGGCGATGACGCTCCAGGTTTTCCGCCGGCGCTGGGCGAGGCCCGTCCGCTGCTGCGCGCGACGTGGTTGCCGCTGCTCATCGGGATCTTTGTGTTCGCGGGCGTGGCGTCGTTCCTGCCTGGCAGCTTCGTCGGCTACGTGATGGTCGAGCCATCGGCTGTCCACGCTGTGTCCGGCGTTGGCATGCCGCTCGTCTCGTTCTACCCGCAGAACGTCGCCGCCCTCTTCAGCGGCGAAGCGGCCGCCGGCGTCTATCGCGGGGCCGCCCTCGTGATGCTCGTCGGGGGCGGCGTGACGGTCGGCAGCGTCGTTCTGCTGTTCATGCTCGTCGGACGAAAAATTGCAACCGTGTCTCTCGCGACGGGGATCGTGCTGGTGCTGATCGCGTTCTTCGCCCTGCAGTTCGCGCCACCGCTGGTACCGGCGATCGACGAGGACTCCCACGCGTTCGACAGACTCTCGCAACCGCACAAACTGCTCGTCGGCGACGCGGGGTTTGTCGAGAGCATCCTGATGCTCTGGGGACGCGCCCTGTCGGTCGGCAAAATCGTCGCCGCCGGCGTGTTGGTGTTGCTGATCGTGCTGCCGCGGATGGCGTCGCCGCGGAGCAAGCTCGCACCCGCGTGGATGCTCCGAACGCTCGGCATCGTCGGCGTTGTGACGTGGGTCGGCCTGACGCTCTACGTCTACTTCCCGGCGCCGGCGGTCGCACTCGTTCAGATGCGGCACCCCGAAGGCGACCTCTCGTCAGCCCTCGGCCAGGGCGACGTCGAACAGGCACATGTCGCGCTCGATCGGATCGACCGACTCGCCACCCGCGGCCGGACTGGCGCGCTGCTTCGCCTCGACACGTCAGCCGCCGAAGAGCTCGCCGCAGTCAACGAGGCCGTCGCGTCGACGCGTACGAGTCTGCCGCCGACGCCCGAATATCGGGACGCGGTAGACGTCTTTGTGGCAGCACGCGACGCCCGCAACTGAGCGTGTCGCTCAACCGCCGCGCCCGCCTCGACGACGGCGGCCGGTCTTGGGCTTCCAAACCTTCGACGGCTCGTCGTCCGCCTTGGCCGGCAGCATCTTGCCGTCTCCGCCTTGCGTGACGAGCGATGGTGCACCCTTCAGCTCGTTCACCTTGTCGCGCAGCTGTGCAGCCCGCTCGAACTCGAGGTTTTGCGCGGCCTGAAGCATTTCGTCTTCGAGCAAGCTGATGAGCTGTTCCCGGCCGAGGTCGTCGCCTTCGATCTTTTCCTTGACGGCTTCGCGAACCGTCTTGCGGGCCTTGACCTCGCTCTCGATCGACTGCCGCAGGGCCTTCTTGATCGTCTTGGGCGTGATGCCGTTGGCCTCGTTGTACGCGACCTGCTTCGCACGGCGGCGGTCCGTCTCGTCCATCGCCGCCTGCATCGCCGGCGTCGTCGTGTCGGCGTAGAGAATCACCTTCGCGTCCGCGTTCCGGGCAGCCCGGCCGATGGTCTGGACGAGCGACGTCTCACTCCGCAAAAAGCCCGCTTTGTCCGCGTCGAGGATCGCGACGAGCGACACCTCAGGCAGGTCGAGGCCTTCACGCAGCAGGTTGATGCCGACGAGGCAGTCGAACTCGCCCTTGCGGAGGTCGTTGAGGATCTCGACGCGCTCGATCGTCTGGATCTCACTGTGCAGGTACCGCGTCCGCACGTCGTTCTCAGCCATGTAACCCGACAGATCCTCTGCCAGGCGTTTGGTGAGACACGTGACGAGCACGCGATCGCCTCGCTCGACGCGCTCCTTGACCGCCGCGAGCAGGTGCGGCACCTGGCCTCGCGCGGGATGGACCTCCACGACGGGATCGAGCAGCCCCGTCGGCCGAATGACCTGCTCGGCGACGACGCCTTCGGTCCGTTCGAGCTCTTCCGGGCCGGGCGTCGCCGAGACGTAGACGATCTGCCCGAGGAGGTCCTGCATCTCCTCGTACTTCAGTGGCCGGTTGTCGAGTACCGACGGCAGGCGGAAGCCGTGATCGACGAGGGTGACCTTGCGTTGCCGATCGCCGTTGTACATCGCCTTGAGCTGCGGCAATGTCACGTGGCTTTCGTCGATGATCGTGACGAAATCGTCGGGGAAATAGTCGAGCAGTGTGTAGGGCCGATCGCCCGGCTTTCGGCCGTCGAGGTGTCGGCTGTAGTTTTCGATGCCGTTGCAGACGCCGGTCTCGACCATCTGCTCGAGGTCATACTTCGTGCGTGCGAGGAGGCGTTGCGCTTCGAGCAGCTTGGCTTCGCTGCGGAGGTGCATGACCTGCTGGTCGAGTTCTTCGCGAATGCTCTCGACGGCCGAGTGCATCTTCTCCTCCGGCATGACGTAGTGGACGGCCGGGTAGATGAAGACCTGATCGTGCCGGCCCAGCTCCTCGCCGGTGAGGGCGTCGACGCTGGTGATGTCAGTGATCTCGTCGCCGAAGAACTCGATGCGATACGCGAACTCTTCGTACGAAGGGAAGAGCTCGACGACGTCGCCGCGGGCGCGGAAGGTGCCGCGTTTGAAGTCGAGATCGTTCCGGCTGTACTGCAGTTCGATGAGCCGCTTGAGCAGATCGTCCCGCTCCATCTCGCGGCCGGCGCGGATGCTGGCGACGGACTGCTTGTAGATGTCCGGCGAGCCCAGGCCGAAAATGCACGAGACGCTTGCGACGATGATGACGTCGTTCCGCGTCGACAGGTTGCTCGTCGCGGCAAGACGCAGCCGGTCGAGGTCGTCGTTTCGGCCTGCGTCTTTTTCGATGTAGATGTCCCGCTGCGGGATGTAGGCCTCGGGCTGGTAGTAGTCGTAGTAGCTGACGAAGTAGCCGACCGCGTTGTGCGGGAAGAGCTCCTTCATCTCCTCGTACAGCTGGGCGGCAAGGGTCTTGTTGTGGCTGATGACCAAGGCCGGCTTGCCGACGCGGGCGATGGTGTTGGCCATCGTGAAGGTCTTGCCGGTGCCGGTTGCGCCCAGCAGCGTCTGATACTTCTGCCCGTCGACGAGCCCTTTAGCCAGCTGGTCGATTGCCTGCGGCTGGTCGCCCGCCGGGTCGAAATCGCTGACGACCTTGAACGCGTTGTCGGCGACGTACGCGTCCTCGGCCGACTCGCGGGCGGCGTCGAGCGGGTGATGCCCTTCTTCGTTCACCCCGCCGACGGCTGCGAAACGACTGGCGAACTCCGGCATCCTGCACGTTAGAGCGGAAACGCCTGACCGGTTTTGCGACACGCGACATCAGCCGTAGGTTGGGTCGATGCCGACGGCGCTGCTCAGGCACCTGTGCCGACCCGACAAGCTGCCCGTCATCCTGACCGTCGTCGTCGTGTTGGCGTTTCTGGCGTACCGATCGCTCCCGGCGCTGTGCTCCTCGACCATCTACGACAACGACGCGTCGCAGCATGTTTACTGGGCTCAGCAGGCGTGGGACGCCGACCTGTTGAGCCACGACGACATCGCCCGCTTCTACGCAAGCGACGCGATGTCGCCGGTCGGCTGGCGCTGGATCATTCAAACCCTCGCGTTCACAGGTGAGATCCAGCTCGTCTCCGAGTTGGCGATGGTGCTCCTGATCCTCGCGACGTGTCTCGCCGTCTTCGCCGCGTCACACGCGATCAGCGGCACACGGATGTCAGGCTTCGTGGGCGCCACCGTCTGGCTGTTCCTCGAGTATCGACACGAAAACGCCTTCGGTACCGGTCTGCTGCAACGCCACTTCGCCGTGCTGTTTCTGGCGGGCGGGCTTCACGGGCTGGCGTCGCGCAGGCTCTGGATCACCGGGCTCGCAGCCGTGGGTGCCGCACTCGTCTACCCGATCACGCTCGCCGTCCTCGGCCTGACCGGTATCGCGTTCGAGCTTCGCCAACTCATCGCAGCACGACGTCTGCCGCGCGGGTTCTTCGTCGCGCTGCCGATCGGCCTCTTCGCACTCGTGCCACTGGCGATGCGCGACGTGCCCGAGCAGTACGGCGATCGCTTGACCGTCGCCGAGTCGCGCATCCTGCCCAACTTCCAGGCCGACGGCCGGCAGACCTACTGGTCGCCCGACACGCTCGACATGATGCTCGACAGCGGCCGGGCCGGCATCGGGCACGGCTGGGCCGACGTGTTGACAGGTGGCCTCGCCCTCGTCGTTCTCGGCCTCGTCACCCGCACGCGTCCGCCGTTGCTCCCGACGCTGCTGGCCGTCGTCAGCCTTGGAACGTGGCTCCTCGCCTTTCTCTTCCCGTTCGTCCTCTACCTGCCGAATCGCCACGCGGCCGTGCCGTTACCGCTGGCACTCGGACTAGTGGCGGGCGCGATGCTGCCGACGATCGCCGCCACCGTTCAACTCCGCCTGCCCGAGCCGCGCCGCAAGCTGGCGGCGGGTGGCCTCTGCGTCGTGTTCGCCGTCGTTGTGATCGACATGCTCGTCAAGGCCGGCGAGCGTCTCGAAGACGCCCTGTTCGACGACGACCCCGGCGCAGCCATCGTCGAGCACCTGCGTTCCATGCCGCCCGACACACTCATCGCCGGCCATCTCAAAGACGTCGACGGCCTGCCGCTCGAGACCGGCCGGGCCGCACTCATCACGTACGAGACCTTCAGCGGCTGGTACCCCAAGCACCACGTCGAGGTCGACCTGCCACGCACCCACGACGTTTATCGCGCTTATTTCGCGACCGACTGGTCCGACGTCGACCGCCTCCACGACATCTACGGCGTCGACGCTTTCTACTGGACCGACCGCCACGTCAATCCCCCCAAGGCCAACGGCAAACGCCCCCCGTCGCGCGACGAGCCGCTGGGCACGATCGAAGACCACTACCGACAACCCGCCGCCACCCTCGTCCTCGCCGACCCGCCCGAAGACCGTGTTCTGGCGAGAGACGAGCGCGGTGTTCTTGTCCGCGTCGGCGAGGCGAGCGACTAGCTGTTAGCTGTTAGCGCCTAGGCCGGAATGATGGCGTCTGTCTCCGACCTAGGCCCTAGTCGCTAACAGCTAATCGCTTCTCTGCGTCCTTTGCCCGCAACGGCCACCGCCGGTACCGTCACTCGTTGCATGCCGGACGTGGATGACACTCCCGCCCCCACTCCGGCACCCGACTCGATCGATCGCATCGGCCGGCTGTTCCACACCGTCTTCCCGATCCTCATCGCCATCGGCGCGACCGCGTCCACGGCCTACTGGAAGCTCGCCAACGCGCTCATCTCGCCCTTCAACTACGACGGCGATGCGGTGCAGCACGGCTTCTGGGCACAGCGGTCGTGGGGCGCGACGCTGCTCGAACACGACGTCTTTGCCCAGTTCTACGCCAGCGACGCGATGGCCCCGCCCGGCTACCGCTGGCTGATGCTCCTGCTCGGATCGCTCGGCGACATCCAGCTCATGGGCGAGCTGGCGATGATCGGCCTCATCGGCATCACCGCCGTCGTTCTCTTCCTGCTCGGCTGGCGTGCGTCCGGCTCACTCTGGGGCGGGGCCGTGCTGGTCGCGTTCCTCATGTGGTTCGCGATTCAGAACGAGCGGCCCTTCGGGTCGATCATCCTGCAGCGACACTTCGCGCTCGTCCTCCTGGCGGCCGGGCTCTACGGGCTGGTCAGCCGTCGCGTCTGGATCGTCGGGCTCGCCATCCTCGGCTCGTCCCTCTTCTACCCGATCACGCTCGCCGTCCTCGGCATGACGGCCTTCGTGCACGAAGGCATTCGGCTCGCCGTCGACCGCAAGCTTCCACGCGGCTGGTGGATCGCATTACTCCTCGGGCTGGCCGCCGTCGGCGTGCTGGCGTCGCGCGACATCCCCGACGAGTACGGCCCACGCGTCACCGCCGAGCAGGCCCGCACTATGCCGATCTTCCAGGACGGCGGCCGCAGCCAGTACTGGGTCGCGAACGAACGCGACTTCCTCTACCACCACCACCGCACCGGCCTCGGCCACGACCCTGCCGAACTCTGCAAGGCCGCCCTCGTGCTGCTGCCGTTCGTGCTACTCGCGTGGCGATCCTCGTCGCCTGCCGCGTGGATCATGCTCGTCGTGAGCGTCTCGCTCTGGGGCATCGCCCACCTCGTGCCGTTCCACCTCTACCTGCCGAACCGCCACGTCCGCGTGCCCCTGCCGCTGGCCTACGCGACGCTCTTCGCCTCCATGGCCCCCGCAGCCGTCGCACGGTTGAACGATTTTGCCCGACGACGGCTTCCGTCGAATCGAGGCCAACTCCCATGGCGAATTGCCACGGCCGTCGTCGTGCCGATCGCCCTGTCGTTCTACGCCGGCGAGCAGTTTCGCCCCGACGTGATCGAGCGTCGCAAGGAGGTCCGCCGGGTCCTGAAGCGTCCGCCCGAGCCGCCGCGTGTCGTCGAGGAGTACCTGCGCAACACCGCGCCTGACTTCCTCGTCGCCGGACACCCTGAAGAGATCCAGCACATCTCGCTGACCACCGGCCGGCCGACGCTGGTCAACCGCGAGACGCTCGTTCCCTACTACCTCGGCTTCTACGAGAGCGTCGCCCGCCCCCGCGCGAAGGACGCCCTCGACGCGTATCACGCCGGCGACTGGCCCACCTTCGACAGCATCCTCTCCGCCCACGCCGTCGACGCCTTCTACTTGGTCCACCACCCGCCTCAACCCCGGCGAAAGCCCCTGGAAGAACCCCTCGCCACGATGACGGAGGCCGCCATTGCCCGCCTCGGCGAGCTCGTGCCCGTCACAGTCGACCCACCCGCCGACCGCATCCTCGCCCACGACCCCCACCGCCACATCACCCTAATCCGCGTTGGCGGCGCTACGAGCGCAGCGGTGTCATCGGCTCCACCGGCTGATTGAGGGGTCCAGGCGGGTAGCGACGTGTCACAAAAGAACGCCAACACAGCGGCCGCCTCCGTCTCCGTCTGGCTCGCCGCGGGCGGTAAAGCATGCGACTGATTTCGGTACGCCCTAGCGGTATCGGCGTAGCAGGACAAGTCCGCCAATCGCGCCGGCGGCAATGGCGGTCGGTTCGGGAATGGGGGCGACCGTCACCTGGTAAGCGGTCAGCTCACCTGCGTCTGCAAACGGACGCAAGTCGAAGCGGTACTCACCCGCGGGCAACACGCCGTCGGGAGCAAACAGCGCGCTGTCGCCGGTACCGATCCCATCATACAGAATGCCCGGAAGGAACTGCGCTCTGCCGAGTTGCAGGCCGCCAAGCGTGGGAGCGAGACCGATCGCATCCAACCCATCCGAACTGCCCGCGAACGAGTCGACGATCAGGCGAAACGGGATCGGCGAGTTGAAGAAGATGGAGTCGCGGTTGTCCACGCCGACCATCGAGCCGGTGATCACTGCCCCATCAATATCGAGCGTCCCGAGATCACCCGGGCCGGAACTTCCCGACACCGAAGGCAGATCGCCTGAGATTGTTTCATCGAAGGTCAACGGTGCGGCACTGGATAAAGCCGCAACGACTAACGCTGACGCGAAGGAGAAAACCGGGAGGCTGGTCGTGAGTTTTCGCATGATCAAAGTGGTTTTGTTGGAAAGAGGACGAAGGGGACCGTTGGGACGGCTCTCTCGCGCGAACGACGGCATCCCCACCAACTCCTGCACGATCGGGTTGTGGGCCTTTCACGAGACCCTGATTTTCTCACAACTCGGCCACTCAACCCGCACGATCGAGGTCCCGCGGACCCGATCAGCTTGGGCTGCGGTGGTCCGGATGGAAGGCGACAGGCGGCTAGCGTCGGCGTCGAAGCAGGAGGAGTCCCCCGACGGCACCGGCGGCGAGTGAAGTCGGCTCCGGGACCACGGTGATCGTCGCACGGACTGCAGTCTCGTCGGCGCTGCGGTCGCCGTTGGAGAAGACGATGAAGTCGATCGTGTCATCCAACGCGACCGACGTCTGGATGTTGAAGCTGCCGTCCGCCTCAGAAAGCCGTCTGGTGTCCCCGTCGCTACCGGTGGGGTCGTTCCCGTTCGCCGTGAAGAGTTGGGCGCCATTCTGGAGGACGAAGACGCTCACGCTATTGAACGGCGAAAGGAGATTGCGAAAGCTCCCGGTGATCGTCGCCTGACTTCCGTTCGTCAGGTCGGCCGAGGTGATGGTCCGGCGGGCAATCACGTACCGCCCACCTGCACTCGCAGACGGGTGAAAGAGCAAATCGACGCCCTCGACTGGAGAGTTGGCGTCGCCGTCACTGAACAGTTCGAACTGGGCCCCGTCATTCCGATCGCCCAGGATTGCTGCAAGGTTGAATGGGAAATCACTGCTTCCAGCGAAGCCGCGGTTGCCGCCGTTGCCGACAAGGATGTTTGGTGTGAGCGACAGTTCGGTCCCTCCGCTCAGCGCGTTGGATTCGAAGTACGACCAACCGGCCGCCGTACCGCCCGTCGTGGGACCAGCCCAGTCTCCACCGAGGTCAGCAACCGTCGCCGCCCCGGACTGGGCTGCAAACATCAACGAGCCGGCGATCAGTGCGATTCCAGTGCGTTTAGTGTATGGCATGGGTCTTCTCCTGTGGATGCTGAAGGGACAGCGCGGTGCGAACGCGCGCGGTGGACGGCCGTCCACGACCTCCTTCTGCGCCGGATAAGGGCCGGTCTTTCACTAAATCGAGGCGTCGCGCGTTTTTTTCTCCTCGGCATGGACAGAACAAGCCCCGAGCACGGGGAAAACCGCTCATCCGCGCGACGTGCTGGAGTTTGGCCTTGCCCGCCACGCGGACTTCGCGACTTCGGGGACGCAAGTTCGTCTATCGCCGCCTGCGTAGCAGAATCAGTCCGCCCAAGACGCCAGCGGCGAAGCTGGTCGGCTCGGGGACCGCAACAAACGTCTGAAACCCGACGTCATCATCGTCTCTGACGAAGGTGTAGGGCTCGCTCAGAACGCGGGACGCGAGGCCGCCGCCGCCTCAGGCTACGAGGTTGTCGAAATCGAACCCGAAACAGGCGCCCTCGTCGGTGCCCGCGTAAGACAACTCGAAAGCGAGCACGTCGCCTGGGGCCACTGAGATACCCAGACTGCTTACGTCGAAGACGGAGAAGACCACGTTGCTGAAGTCCAACGGCGGTACCTGACTCGGTGGCACCGAGATGTTGCCGAGATTCTGCGCGATGTCAGGGATGCCGCCACTGTCGACCCCAAGGAAGGTGATGACCAAGTCGCCGGTCGTCAGCAGATTGCTCTGCTGCACCTGAACGCCCAGCTGTGCCAATGTGCCCCCGAGGCCGACGGTAAATGTCTGTGCGTTGCTCTGCGAGGCGATGATGGACCCGCCGCCGGTCGCTCCGTCGGCAAAGGCGTCGTAGGACTGATCAAGTAGGATCGTGCCGGCCCATGCCGGGGTCGATACAAGCGTTACCGCGAGTGTGACGACGGTGGGATGCGGTTTCATGGCCCGGTTCTTTCTCCTGGTAGCTTTGTTAGGAACGTTCGGTTGCCCGCCGGGAACTGGACCTCGACGCCGAGCGGTGAGGTCCGGTCTGCGGCCCGCCTTTGTCGGCCTGGTCGGCAGGCTGGCGCAGATGACACCTCGTCCGTTCACGGCGGTCGGCAGTGCCGGATCTTTCAGGAAGTGTGGCTTCACTGTTTTGGTTTGCACAATCGCGGATCGCCCACGCGTCGAATTGACGCGAGATCGTCTACCGCCGTCTGCGGAGCAGCAGCATGCCGAATCCGGCGAATGCGAGCGACGTCGGCTCCGGTACCACGACGTAGGTGCCGATGACGGTGTCGAATGTCGCGTTGAATCCGAGAACGACGTCCCCAGTCTGTCCAAGCGGCGGCAGGGCGCCAAGGGGCTGCTGGCTGAGGTTGAACAGGCCTTGCCCCGTGAATGCGGGTTCGTTTGTCGAGAACTCAATTGTGGTGTCAGGCCCACCGAAAAGGTTGAATAGACCGTTGCTCGCATCGACGAACTGCACGCCGAGTTGGATCTGTGATACGCCAACCGCAAGGTCGCCGGATACTCTGGATTCGTTCGCGGCTACTGTCCCCGTGCCGAGTAGCCCGACGAGACTCACGCCGTCGGAGAAACTCAAGCCCGTGGCGTCGACTGCTGAGAAAGCGCTCGTGCTCTGGATGGACACCATTCCAGGGTCGGAGACGTCGACGGTCAGTACGACGCTGGCATCCGCATGTCGGCTGACAGCGAGAAGAATCAGGGCAACCAGGGTGGCGAAAGAGCGCAATCGCATTTTCAAGTCCGTCTCTTGTGTGTGCGGCGTGACCGTTGTGGTCGCGCGTGATAGTTCTTTCATGGAATCTGAGTTTCACGTCCGGGCATAGCGAGCAGAAGAGAGTCGCTCGCCCTCGTCGACACGTAGGTCAACGTCGGCGACGCAGAAGCGTCAGCCCGCCGAGTCCGAGCAACGTGAGGCTCGAAGGCTCAGGGATCGTCACGAGGATGATGGCGTCGGAGTCGTCGGTGAAGTCGACGTCGAGCGCGATGAAGCGGCCCGCACCGCCGGACGGGCGGAGGTCGAAGCCGTCGATCGTGCGGAAGTCGCCCGGCAAGACCTCGAACAATTCGCCCTCGGCCAGGATCAGGTCGATCGCACCCGTCGCGGTGTCGCCGAAGAACAGCCCTTCGCGTTCGGCAAATCCCGCCTCGTCAAACTCGGCGGCGAACGCGAAGGTCCCGTCGTCGTTGAATATCAGTTCGCTGCCCGCGGGGTCCTGGAAGGTCTTGTTGGGGTCGCCGGGGACCGTGTCGCCCTCGCGCATCACGAGCGAGAGGCTGCCTGACGTGTCAAGCAGGAAGAGGCCCTCGTTGTTCGCCTCGGTGACCGCACCGGTCTGTTCCACAGAGCCGTCGAATAGGACCTGGCCACTAGCGTTGACGACTGGCGAGGAGAAACGGCTGAACACGTTGCCGCCGAACTCCGGCGTCGCGACGGTCGAGTTCTCCAGCGCGATCGCGGTGATCGTCCCGAACGGGTCGGCCTTGAAGAGGCCGTCGTCACCGCCGCTCACGCCGGCGTCGAACACGACCGTGCCGTCGGCTCCGATGATGGGGTCACGAAAGTCGTTGGCGAACGTGGCGTTGCCCGGCAGCGGGGCCGGATCGCCTGCCTCGGCCAAAAGCTCGAACCCGGTGTTCGGGTCGTAGCGGTAGAGCGTGTCGTCGAAGAAAAAGTCGCCGCTCGCGTCCTCGGTCCCGGCGACGAAGGCGATCTGATTGGCGTTGTTGAGCGACGGCGTATCGATTAGGCGGAAGATCTCGTTGTTGGTGCCCGGGGCCGGGTCGTCCTCGATCGCCAGGACCGTGACCGTCCCGTCCGGGGCGATCGTCAGCAGCGAGTTGTCGCCTCCGCCGCGTGCCGGGATCAGCTGCGGCGCGAGGGCGAGCGTGCCGCTGTCGTTGATGGGGGCGAGGGCAATGCCGCTGTCAAAATTGAAGGTCTTACTCGTGCCCGTGATCGCGTCGCCCTGGCTGAGTAGCAGGGTGGTGCCGCCCGGCCCGACGGTGTAGTGCCCGCGCGTGACGTTGGGGTCGCTGCCGCCGGAGAAGTTGGCATAAAACTACACCGTGCTCGAGTTGTTCACCGAGGGCAGGCCGAAGAACGGCACGAAGACGCCCCCGCCGGTGCCGGGCGCGGTCTCGCCGGTCACGGCGATAGTCTGAAAGGTCACCGGCGCGGCGGCTGCGGTCACGGCGGCGGTCGCCAGGACAATCGGGGTGGCAAGCAGGATCTTCATAATCTCTCCGTTAGTCTTGAGGCGGGCTCGGTCGAGAGCGATGTTGGGACGTGTCGCTGATGGTCGGGCTTGGCACGCGGAAGAACCGCCGTTCACGCCGCGCAATCGAGACGCCGCCGGCACACGCAGCCGGTCTCTCCATTTCGGTCGCGCGGGGCTGTTACCACGTGAGTGCCCGCCAACCGCACCCTGCGTTGATCACGGCCGGGTCTTTCACCAAAGTCGGAATTTTGCGCGGATTTTTTTCGAAGTGCTGGACGGCTTTGGCCGCCGATCAGATGCTTTGAGGCTGGCGACCGTCTCATGTACCCGAAATGCCCGCTACGACACGCTTGAGCCTGATATCGCGAATCGGTTCGCCCGGGGACACCCAGGCGTGGACCGAGTTCGTGCAGCTCTACGGGCCGCTCGTTTACAGCATCGCGCGGCGACGTGGCCTGCAAGATGCCGACGCGTGCGACCTCGTTCAGGATGTCATGCGGGAAGTCTCCCGCTCGGTCACGCGGTTCGAGCCCGACCCCGAACTCGGACGGTTCCGCGGCTGGCTCGGTGTCATTGTCAGGCGAATGCTCTCACGCTTCTTCGAACGAAGTCGACGACAAGTCGTCGGCACGGGCGGAACCACAAACCACCTCGTCATTTCGGGTGCGCCCGGCGAGGACGAGGAAGACGCGTGGGACCAAGAGCACCGCCAGCACATGTTTCGCTGGGCGGCAGGTCGGGTACATTGCGAGTTCACCGAGACGACGTGGCGGGCCTTTTGGCTGACAGCGGTTGACGGCGTGTCGGCTAAGCGCGCAGCCGAGGAGTGCGGTCTTTCGGTCGGTGCGATCTACATCGCCAAAAGTCGCGTGCTGAACCGACTGCGACAGATGCTCGATCAGGTAGACGATCCTCTTCTCGCATGACCGCCTCGACCTGTCCGTCTGACGAAGTTTTGAACCGCGCGATTGCACTGGGCGACGCGGGCGGCGGCGACCCGTGGCTCGAAGCGCACATCGAGTCGTGCACCGCGTGTCAGGCGCGGCTCGAACAGCTGACGCGGAACGTCGATTCGGACGACTCGCTCAGTCGAGCTTTGTCCGTGGCATCCCCATCGTCCGTGCGGCTGATCGAGACGATTGATGAAATCTCGACCCGCGGTATGTCTGCCGATGGCGGCCGGATGGACCTGCGGTACGAAGACCTGAAACGATGGATCCAGTCGTCGGAGCCGGGTGGTCAGGAGACGCTCGACGGCTTCACGCTGCTCGAGTGTGTCGGCCGCGGCGGGATGGGTGTGGTGTTTCAAGCTGTCGACCCGGGGAACGACCGGGTGGTCGCGCTCAAGGCGATGCTGCCAGACCTGGCGCGCGACCCGCGGGCGAGGGATCGCTTTCTCCGCGAAGCCAAGGCGATGGCCGCTGTTGTTCACCCGAACGTGGTGGCGTTGCACGCGGTGAGGGAAGTCGACGGACTGCCGTACCTCGTGATGGAGCACGTCGAAGGAGCGTCACTGGAAGACCGGTTGTGGGACGACACGCCCATGGAGGCTGATGAGATCGTGCGGATCGGCACGGCCGTCGCATCGGCGATGGAGGCGTGCCACGCCAAAGGTGTCATCCACCGGGACATCAAGCCGAGCAACGTGCTGATCTGCGCGGCAGACGGCGCGGTCAAAATCACCGACTTCGGGCTTGCCGCGGTCGCGAGCACGCCGGCGCTCACCCACCACGGATACCTTTCGGGCACACCCGATTACGTGGCGCCCGAGCGACTGACGATCGGCACCGAAGCGGACGAGCGGAGCGACCTGTTCAGCCTCGGCTGCTTGCTGTACACGATGGCCACCGGAAAGGCCCCTTTCGGAGGGGACACGCCGCTCATCACGCTCCACCGGATTGCCTCGGAGCAGCCCCCACTCGTGGGCGCGTTGAATCCGTCAATCCCGCCACAGCTCGAACGGGCGATCGCCGCGTTGATGGCCAAGAAGCCCGAAGACCGCCCGGCGTCGGCGATCGAGGCTCGAGCCATGCTGCTCGACGAAGGGGCCGACACTCGGGCCAAGCCGGGGCCGATGCGGATCGTGGCTGCGTCCCTTGCTGCAGCGGCAATCCTCGCATTGGCGGGCTTGCTGTTCAGCGTCCTTCGCCCGGGACTGACGCCAGGCGAGGTGCCGATGGCGCCGGGCGAGGTGCTGTCGACACCAGTGATGACTGCCCCGGTCGACAGAATCGTCGTCACGACTGCGGCGGAGTTGGAGACGGCGATCGCGACGGCTCCGAGTGACTCGTGGATCGAAATCGACACGGACGCCACGCTCCTCGTGCCGCCGCTCTTCGTGGCCAGGCGGTCGCTCACGCTGGCCGCCGCCGAGGGACGTAGCCCGACCATCCGCCTGCGCGATTCGGACGACGACGCCGCACCTGAATACCTGCTCCGCCTCTTTTACGGGTCCCTTCGCCTTGTGGGTCTTCGGTTTCAGGACGCGTTCGACATGGACGACCAACTCAGTCGGGTCGGCGGTCACCATTCCGTGGCGGAGCAGTTCGTGCTGGTTCATCTGGTCGACGCCGACCTCGACGCCGAGGACTGTCGATTCGAGACGACGACCCTCGGGTCCGGGCTGAGATTCGACCCTGGCAACGATGCGTCGTTGGTAAACTGCGACGTCCTCGCCCCCAACGGCACCGCTGTCAGTTGGAACGCGATCGAAGGCGACGGCATCGACTTTGACGGTGGCCTCCTTGTCGGGCGTGTCGGGATGCAAGCGGTCGTCGACGGAACCGCCGACATGATCTGGGATGGCGTCACCGTCGTTGCGGACGAATCCGTTCTTGACTTTGAGCCTCAAAGCGGACGACTGAACGCGATCGTTCGGGACAGCATTTTGCAGTCCGAAGAAGCACTTGTGACTGCCACGCTCGAAGCACCATCGCTCAACAGCTTCAAACGAGTGATCGGTTGGGATGGCGAGCGGAATCGCGGGATGAGCAATGCCGTCTACTTCGCTGATCGCGGCTATGCACCAACCTGGTCGCGGGAAGTCGGCACATGGGCGCTAGGGACGACCGATTCAACGTTCGGCAAGCCGCTGTTCCGCCTGCCGCACGACGAACTCGTTGCGGCAATCGTCCGGGGCGAGTCGATTGGCGGGCTTCTGTTGCCGGTCGATTAACCTCGGCCACCAGCAGCGAAGGCACGCGGATACTCAGTCGCCAGCGTCATCGGCCGACCGCGGTTTCGGTCCCCTTCGAGACGACACAGGAGACGCCCGTGCGCCTGGCTGCGTGAGAGCAGAAGCTGCTTGCAGAAGTTGTTAGTTGCTAGGGCCTAGGGCTTAGGTCAGAGTCGGACGCCTTCCGCTCTGGCCTAGGCCCTAACCGCTAATAGCTCGTCGCTTCTGTCCTAGGCCCTAGGCCCTAGTAACTAACAACTCGCTCGGCGGCTCGTCAGACGAGCAGCGACACGATCAGGACGACGCAGGCGGCGGTTGAGGCGAGCGTGCGGACGGTGTTCCACCAGGTCCAGCGGCGAAGGTAGTGCTGCCAGTAGTCGGCTGTGGTTGATTCGGCGAGGGGCATCAGGGCGAGCTTCTCATTCATCGGGACGTTGAAGACAATCGTCACGCCGATGGTGCCGACGACGTAGAGGCCGCAGCCAGTGAGCGTCAGCCATGCGGCGGAAACGTCGCCCTGCCACAGCGTGAGGCCGGCGAGCAGCAGGCAGAGGACGCCGGATCCGAGGAAGGTGCCCATCATCGGCACGTTGATAACAGTGACGTTGATTTGCTGCATCGCCTCGGCACCGTGAGGCGACGTCGTGCGACCAAGGGCCGGCATGACGAAGCTGCTGAAGGCGAAGAAGACGCCTGCGATCAGTCCGCTGCCGACCGCGCACGTGACGGTGAGAATCAGGAGGACATCGCTCATGCTGTCACCGCCTTCCAGCTCTCGGCGGCGTCGCGGGCGTAGTCGGCGAAGCTCCGCGGCTCACGACCGAGAGCGCGACGGACGCCGTCTTTCGTCTCGGAGTTGCGGCCGTCCAAGAGGACGGTGAAGAGGTAATCGAGCAGGTCGACGTAGTCGGCGGGCAGGCCAGCATCGCGGAGGCCGTCGACGAAGGCGTCGTGCGGAATGTCTTCGTAGCGGATCGCCCGGCCAGTCGCCTTGGACATTTCCGCGGCGGCGTCGGCGAACGTGATCGCGGTCGGACCTGTGAGTTCGTATGTCTCGCCGGCGTGGCCGTCTTCGGTCAGCGCGGCGACCGCAACGTCGGCGATGTCGTCGGCGTCGATGAAGGGTTCCAGCGCTTCGCCGGCCGGCAACGCGATCGTGCCGCTCATGACGAAGTCGAGGAACGGTCCTTCGCTGAAGTTCTGCATGAACCAGCTCGCCCGGACGACCGTCGTCGGCACACCAGCGGCAGCGACGGTGCGTTCGCAGGCTTCGGCACCCTCTTCGCCTCGGCCCGACAGCAGAACGAGGCGTGTCACGCCCTGCTCCCTGGCAAATGCCGCGAAGCGTCCGAGCAAGGCGTCCGTGCCGGGCACCGTCAGGTCGGGATAAAAGGCGATGTAGACCGCGTCGATGCCGTCGAGCGCGGCAGTCCAAGTGGCGTCGTCATGCCAGTCGAACGGCACGGTGGCCGACCGCGAACCGACGCGAACTTGAACATCGCGAGCGAGGAGTCGGTCCGCGACGCGTCGGCCGGTCTTGCCGGTGCCACCCGTGACGAGCACGCGGCGGATCGAGTTGGAGCGAGTGTGTGTAGCAGCCATCGTTGTGTCTCCAGCGTGGGAAGAAGGTGCCGAGGCGACGTGCCTCAGCGATGGCGAGGAAATTAGATCGGCCGTCGCGGTCGAACGATGGCGCGTCGTCCGGCAGTCGTGACCGATCGTCCAAACCACTTCGACGACGAACCAACGACTTGTTCCGCGACATTGATGCGATGGACGCAAGCCATCGAATCACTAGCGTCTGCCCAATGGCGTCGCCTGTTGCACTTCGCCCGGCGTTCCCGAAGCCCGCCGACGCGCTCGGCGAGCTGTTGGCGTCACTGCAGACGACCGGTCTGTTCTACACGAGGAGCGAGTTCAGTGAGCCGTGGGGCCTCGACCTTCCGCCGATGGAAGACTGCCTCATGTTCCACGCGGTGACGCGTGGGACGTGTCGGCTTCGCGTGCCGGGGGCAGAGGAGCGCCAGCTCGGCCTGGGTGATCTCGTCGTCGTGCCGCACGGTGAGGGGCACTGGCTGTTCGGCGACGAGCCGACGCCGATGACACCGCTGGTCGAGACCGATCGCAAGCAGGTCAACAGCCGGTACGAGATCCTCCGGCTCGGCGGTGGAGGCGAGGCGTGCCAGATGATCTGCGGCGCCGTGCAGTTCGAGTCGCCGTCGGTGTCGCACATGATGCGACTGCTGCCGAAGCAGATGACGATCGACGCGACCGACGACCGCGTGCGCGGCGTCCTCGACTTGATAAGGGCCGAAGTCGAAGCCAACCGGCCTGGCAGCGAGACGACCGTCGCCCGGCTGTCCGACATCCTCGTGATCGCCGCTGTCCGGACGTGGATCGATGCGCACCCTGAAGCGCAGAGCGGTTGGCTGGCTGCGCTCAAAGACGAAGACATCGGCAAGGCGCTCCTGCTCATCCAGCGTGATCCGGCAGCACCGTGGAGCGTGCAGCAACTGGCCGACGCCGTGCTCATGTCGCGGTCCGCGTTCGCCGAGCGATTCGCGACCGTCGTCGGCGAGACACCCGTCGCATATGTCCGCCGGTGGAAGATGCACCTCGCCGCAACGTGGCTGGGCGAAGAGGGACTGACCGTCGCAGAAGCGGCGCACCGACTCGGGTACGAGTCCGAGGCGTCGTTCAGTCGGGCGTTCAAGAGCGTGACGGGTCGTCGGCCTGGCGGACGTGTCGATTGACAAGGGAAAGCTCAAAGCGACAGCGGGAATCGTCTCAACCCATCGCTGGCCTCGGAGTCGTTAGAGTGCAAATCTCGAAAACCACTCGAAGAAGCAGGCCAGACTTGATGATGTTCAAAACGACTCACGGTGTCCTAACTGCATTGATGTTGATGATTGGCGGAACGGCGAGTGCGGACGAGGTCGGTCGTCAGCTCCCCGCCGACGCGGTGCTGACGCATCCGGGCTCGAATCCGCTCCGCGAGGCGCTGCGGCCCGTGCCGACGACGGCGGTCTTTTCGATGGAAGGCTGGTGTCTGTGGGATCCGTCCGTCATTAAGGTCGGCGACACGTACCACCTGTTTTGCTCCCGCTGGCCCAAGGCCGATGACGACTCCTTTGCCAAGGGCTGGATGCGGGGGCACATCATCCGAGCGACCTCCCAAAACCTCTTCGGTCCGTACGCGTTTCAGGAAATCGTCCTCCGCCCGGAGGATCACCCCTGGGCAACCAATGGCGTGCACAACCCCAAGATCACGCGTGTCGGCGATCGGTTTCTGCTCTATCACCTCGGCATCCCGCGGTGGTCGACCGGCTTCGCCTACGCCGACAGCATCGAAGGGCCCTGGGAAATCCTGCCCGAGCCGGTCGTCAAGGCCAACAACCCCGCGCTGCTCGTCCACGACGACGGCTCGGCCTACCTCGCCTCCAAGCACAAACCCAAGCCGACCTTGGACGGGCGGTGGGACGCGTGCCTCAAGGCCCACGTCGCCGATCACGTCGACGGCCCGTACCGCACGCTCGGCGAAGGACGCAACCGGCTGCCGTACAACCTGGAGCTGGAAGACCCGACGCTCTGGCGGGCCAATGACCAGTACAACCTGATCTGCAACGACTGGGAGGGCAAAGTCACCGGCATCCAGAAGGCGATGGTCTACTACACCTCCAAGGACGGAATCGACTACGAGCTCTACTCCGACGTGCCGGTGTGGTCGCCACGGGACCCGATCGTGCTCGACGATGGCACCGAGCTGAGCGTCAGCCGAGTCGAACGCCCGCAGGTCTACGTCGACGAGAATCAGACCGTCATCGCCCTCCTCGCCGCGGTCGGAGTTGCAGAGCGCAGCCACGACTACATCGTGATCCGGCCGGTGGACTCGTTCGTTCCCGACAACTGACGCGACGTCGCCAAAGGTGCATCCGACATAGCGAGCCATCGGCAGATACCTCGTGCTCCGGAGACGATGCGTGCGTCCTGACTGGCTGTCAACCTGCACGGATAACAGACTCACTCTGAGGGCGCGGGTCAGCGTGACTGAGACGCCAACAAGTCGCAAGCAACCAACACATTTAAAACGGCCAATAAGATTGGGGCATTGCTCCGGTTCATTTACCCTCAACGGCCCTTCCCCCACGACGACGTGCCGCATCTTGGCACTGGATGGAAGCCACCGAGAGAAAACGCACATGTCCCGCAACATCAAGCAGAGCCGTACCACCACCGCCAAACTCATCCAAGCCACTGCTGCGGTCGCCCTGATCGCGACGGGCCACGCGTCGGCTGCCACCCTGACCTGGGACGGCAGCACCGGAACGGACGAGTGGGACGCCCTTGATGGGGGGTCGGGCGGTTTCGATACCAACTGGACCGGTGGTACTGGTGCCGAGATCGCCAACCTCGACGACTCGGTCTTCTTCACCGACCTTGCCAACCGATTCAGCCGTAATATCGACTTGAACGGTGATCGCCAAGTGCTGTCAGCGACATTCGACAGCGCTACTCTTGCTGATGGCCAGCCGGACCTGAACTACATAATCGGTTTGACCCCAGGCGGGGACACACTGACGTTGATCGACGGCGACCTCACCGTGCTCGACGGCAACGTGCTGTTCAACAGCGACGTCGACTACAGGTTGTCGGGAAGGTGGGACATCGCCAACGGCAGCACTGTGACCCTTGATGGTCAGCTAACTGGGATCGGTCCCGGCAGACTAACCAAAAGCGGTGCTGGCACGCTCAATTTGTCTGCGGGTGGAACGCTCGATGCTTTCAGGATCGATGACGGCGTGGTGGATATCACGGGCGGGACCTACGTCGCAGGGCAGTTATCTGGCTCGGGCACTCTTAAGGTTTCCAACGGCGAAATCGACTTCGGCAATGCCGGGTCGATCGCCCGTCTTGAGATCGAACCGGCCGGCCGCGTCTCAACCGACGACGCGCTGAGCGCCAACATCCTCACCGGTGAAGGCACGCTGAACCTCGACGCCGGCGGGTCCTTCACCGCCGGCATAAGCAATGGCAGCAGCACGTTCGCTGGCACCATCGAAGGCCTGGGGTCGCTCGTGAAGTCGGGCTTTGGCGTGCTCACACTCTCAGGAACCAACACGTACACCGGGACTACGACGATCGATGCCGGCATCCTGGCCGTGACCGGTGGAAGCGCGATCGCCGACACCGGCGCCGTGGTCGTGAACGACCGGCTACAGATCGACGCCAACGAGACGATCGGCTCGCTGGCCGGCGTTGGGCAAGTGGCACTTAATGGCGGCACGCTCACGATCGACGACTCGGCCGATCGCACGTTCGGCGGCTTTTTCGTCGGATCGAACGACCTCACCCTGAGCGGGTCGGGTGCCCTCACGCTGACCGGACCCAGCAGCAGCACCGGCACGTTCAACGTCAGCGGCACGAGCACGCTGCGGCTCGCCCAAGCGAGTGGCTTCACGCTCGCCGACACTGCCGACGTGGCGATCGGCACCAACGGCACCCTTGCGCTCGACGTCGACGAAACCATCGGCGGGTTGAGTGGGGCGGGCAATGTCGATCTGGGCTCGAGCACGCTGACCGTCACCGAGGCCGGCGGTTACGACGGGCAAATCACCGGCACCGGCGGGCTGACGTTCGATATCGGTGACGGCAACAACTTCACGCTCACGAGCGTTGCTAACACGCGCGTGAACGACTATTCCGGTCCGACGACGATCGCCAGTGGCCAACTGACCATCTCCGGCAGCCGAGCCATCGGAGATGAGAGCGACCTGATCGTCAACGGTGCGTTGGACCTGTCCGGTAACGAAACCGTCGGCAGCCTCGCTGGCAGTGGCGACATCGTTCTCAGCGGATCGTTCAGGCACGGCCGCAACAACGCCTCCACCACCTTCAGCGGTACACTCAGCGGAATCTCGCCGTTCGAGAAGCAAGGCACTGGGACCATCCGACTCACCGGCGACAGTGTCGCGTCCGGCTTCAGCGGTTCGTTCCGCGTGTCCGACGGCGTCGTGTCGATCGCCTCGCCAAACAGCGTCGGCACGGGCACCGTGACGGTGGCGACCTCCGCCACGCTCAACTTTGAGAACAACCTCACGTTCACAAATGTCCTCAATGTGACAAATGGCTTCTTGACGACTTCGAGTAACGAGACAGTCACGCTCAACAATTCGAGCTTCGGGCTGAACGGTGGGGTGCGTTTTGGCGACGGGGTTACGTCCTCGTTTTTCGTGCTCGCTCCAGACAATCTGGCTCTGGGCGGCGCCGACGCGATCTCGGTCAGCGAGAACGCGACGCTGGTGTTCGGTAACGAGGCCGCGGCAACGATCGGTTCTCGCGCTGCCACGGTCGACGGCACACTCGATCTCAACGGCTTCGACGCGACCCTCGGCCAGTTCTTGGGTGCAGGCACCGGCGTGGTGACCTCCAACAGCGGCGATGCGACGCTGACCGTCTTCGGCAACCTCGAGTTCGCCGGCTCGATCACCGACGGCACCAGCGGCGTTGTCGATCTTGTCGTCGACGTCGAAAACGACACGCGTGCGTTCACGCTCAGCGGGAACAACACCTTCTCCGGCAGAACCACCGTCGTCGGCACAACGGGAACCGACCGCAGCGTTCTTTCCGTCGCCGGTCCGAATGCCGCCATCACGAACACCGCATCCCTCAGCGTCACAGGCGCTCTGGCCGAGCTTGTGGTTTCCGAAGGCGCGACCGTGAAGGTCGTCGACAACATCGGCGTCTCGGACAATGCCGAACTGACCGTCATCGGTGACGGCACTCTCTTCGAGGCCGGCAACTCGATCTTCGTCAACGGCGATACCGAGGGGACGCTCACCGTCGGCAGCAACGCGGTCTTCCAGATCGTCGCGCCGTCGGCCGACGAGCGATTCTTCATCGGTAGCGCCGATGGCAGCACAGGCGTCGTGGACGTGTTGTTGGGCGGTACGCTTGAATACGTACCCGACGGAACATCCCCGTTCCGCACCTTCGTCGGCACCCAATTCGATACCGCTCAGGGTGAGTTGAACATCCGCAGCGGTGGGCAGGTCACGCTCGCCAGAACCGACGTCGGCAACGACAGCAGCGGCAATGGCGCGTCGGGCGTCATCAACGTCGACGGCTTCGGCACGACACTGAACATCATCCAATCGGTAACGGGCGAATCGACCGGCAACGGCGCGGGCGATCTGATCCTCGGCAGTGGCGGCAACGGCACGCTCAACATCACAGACGGTGGCGAAGTCAATGTATTCGACGACATCTTCGTCGCACTCGGCGACGACTCGACCGGTGAGCTCAACGTGTTCGACGGCACACTCAACATCGGCGACGGGCTTTTCGTGGGTTACAACAACACCGGCCCGCTGACTGTCGGCGTCGGAGCGCAGATCACGGCCAACCGCTTCGTCGTCACCAACTCCGACTCCAACCCCAACATCACGCCGGGCGATGCGGTTGTCACTTTCCAATTGTCGAAAGACGGCAATGGGGACGAGGCCAACGGCCGGATTGATGCGGCCGACTTCAGCTTCCGCAGCGGAACCCGAGAGCTCGTGCTCGATCTGGACCCGAACGTGAGCTACGAGATCGGCGACACGTTCGTCCTTGTGGACTACGACACGATCGGGAATAATCTCGCCGGCGCTGTTACCGAACAGGTCTTCGACAACATCGACGACGGCTCGTTCGTCTTCTTCGACGGCGTCGGCTTCCTCTTCGACTATGCCGACGACCGCTTCGGCGGCACGGCATTCACCGCCACCGTCGCGATCCCAGAGCCGGCTGGACTCGCGTTGTTCGGTCTGGGCGGGTTGCTGGCGACGCGTCGGCAGCGTCGAGCGTTTGGTAGCTGCTGCAATTTGCAGTGATCGTGGGCGTTGTCAGTAGCTCTTGCGGAGACAAAGGACCGCAATCGGCCTGCCGCTTTCGTTCGTCGTTGCGTGGACTCACCGCTACTATCTGCGTCAGCCCACGCATCCGCGGGGTGATTTGGCGAGACTCGAGACCAATTCGCTGTTGATCCCGATACGGACCAACCGCTACGCTCCTGCTCTCCCAGTTTGAACTACCAGTATTGAGGATTGAGAATGCGTTTTAAACAGCTGTTGCTAGTGCCCGTGACTTTTAGCTCCGCCTGGGCCTTTGTTTCGAGCCCCGCCATCGGAAGTGAGATCTTCTGGTCCGAGACCAATTCCGATGCCGTGTTTGGTGCCAACGTCATCGATGGCAGCGGCCAACGGAAGATTCGCGATCTCGACGACACCGGGATTGGCGAAGCCAACTACTCCATCACGGGGCTTGCGCTAGCCGACGACTTTCTCTACTTCACAGCAGCTGCCCAAGACCGCATCTTTTTCGCGAGCACCAGCCCCGGCGGAACGCCGCGCGGCCTGTTCCTGAACTTGGACAACGCATTTGGCGGGGGAGTCGACTACCGACCTCAGGGCATCACGGCCAACAGCGACCACGTCTTCTGGACCGACAGAGAGACGCGGACCATCTATCGGGCGGACACCGGACTGTTTTCCAATGCGAACAACCGCACAGGGGTTTCGGCACTCGTGACACCGCTTTCTGCAAGCACGAGCCCTCGGGAGATCAAAGTCGTCGGCAACGATCTCTACTGGACGGACACCGGCGTCGACGCCATCTTCCGAAGCAATCTCGACGGAACCGGAACGACACAGATCGTCGACCTCGACAGCACATTCGGCAGCGGCAGCTACTTTCCCGGCACCATCACCGCGACCAGCGAGCACGTCTACTGGTCGGATATCGAGACCGACATCATCTACCGCGCCGATCGTGACGGCAGCAACGCGATCGAGCTGATCGACACAAACGCCCTACCGTCAGATGGCCCACTCGGCCTCGTCACCGACAGCCAGTTCCTGTACTGGACCACGTTTGCCGGCAATGAGATCGTGGTTGCCACCCTCGACGGGACCATCGTGACCGATCGCGGCTTCACCCCGTCCCCCGACCCGACGGTCTCAGGATTCAACGTGAACGCGTTAGCAATTGCGGTCATCCCAGAACCGCTCTCCGCGGGCGCTGCATGTCTCCTCGGCGGCTTGGCACTGCGCCGACGGAGAGTGACCTTCGCATAGCGGAAGCAGCAGAAGTTGTTTGCAGAAGTCGTTAGTAACTAGGGCTTAGGGCTTAGGCCAGACGTGGACGCCATCCGGTTCTGACCTAGGCCCTAACCGCTAACAGCTAATCGCTTCTGCCCCTGGCCCTAGGCCCTAACGACTAGCAACTTCTTCCGCTAGGCCCTAGCAGCTAACAGCTAGTCACTCTCCGCCCGGCCGGCATGATCGGAGTCCCAACAACGGCCCCTCCGGCCCTGGCCCAATAAAAGCCGCCCTGGTTCGGCCTCGCCTGCATCGCTTGCATTCCCGGACCTGGCGGCAGCGATTGATCCCGAGGAACCAGTCATTCATCCCACGGAATCAACCGTTGATCCCATGGAATCAGCCATTGATCCCGAGGAGTCAGTCGTTGGCTCCGAGGAATCAGTCGTTGATCCCGAGGGATGAGTCACTGATCCCCGGGAATCAGTCATTGATGCCGTGGAATCAGCCGCTGCGTCCATGGAGTCAGTCGCTGCGTCCATGGAGTCAGTCGCTGCGTCCATGGAATCAGCCGCTGAATCCTCGGCGGCGGCCCGACTGGTGCCACGACGCGGCGTGTCATGCCGAACCCGTCCGCCGTGACATACCACGACACCCAAAGTCATCGTGCTGAGCGGGCGGCTCGACAATGCCGATCAACTCACATCAGATTTTCGAAGCACCTCGTATTGAACAGTGTCACGCCTTAGCCCGCGAGGCCTCCGAAGATCAATGAAAAAGGCCGCTCCGTGAGGGCGGCCGGGTGCTCCGTGGAGCATGACCTGCGAATATTGCTTCTTGTTACGAGAAGGTCACAGACCGGAGTTGAATAGACATTGGCAAAATAACCGACCTTCCAACGTTATCAAGAGAGAGTTGCAAACGATCCGCCTACTCGTTAGGGTCCGGCATGGCGGGCGGCACTCGGCGACCCATGGGTCTATTCAACCCCGGTCTGGGACCAACCCCCAACTTCATGCACGGCGGCACGTCGCGGGGGCCGTATTTCCGGCGCTCTGACCTGCCCGAAGACCTCGATGACCTTGCAAAGGTTCTCGTGGGCGTTGTGGGCTCCGGCCACCCGCTCAACATCGACGGGATCGGCGACGTTAACGCGGTGACGACCAAGGTCGCGATGCTGTCGGCCTCCGATGACGACTGGGCCGATGTCGACTATTTTTTCGCGCAAGTGAGCGTCGAGGACGGCCTCGTCGACTTTGAACCCTCCTGCGGCAATATCCTCGCGGGCGTGGGCCCGGCTGCCCTGGAGATGGGACTGCTTGAGCCCGAGGGCGACGTGACGGAGGTCAAGATCCTCGCCACCAATACCGGCACCCGCGTGGTGGCCACGGTCCAGACGCCGGGAGGTCGCGTGCGCTACGGCGGTGAGACGGCCATCGCAGGGGTCCCGGGCACCGCGGCAAGGATCGGCCTCCAGTTCCGGGGCACGGTGGGGTCCGCCACCGGCAAGTTTCTCCCCACCGGCAATCTGCGCGACACCGCGCAGGGCATCGAGGTCACTTGCATGGATGTCGCCATGCCCATGGTCATTGCCCGCGCCACGGACTTCGACCTGACCGGGTACGAGAGCCGCGAAGCGCTCGACGCCAACGCCGATTTCTTCGCCCGCATGGAGGCCATTCGTATCGAGGCCGGGGCCCGGATGGGCATGGGCGACGTCACGAAATCCGTGACGCTGAAGTTCGGCCTCCTCGCCTCCGCACAAGACGGCGGTACCATCGCCTCGCGCTACTTCATGCCCTGGACGACGCATCCGTCCATGGCCGTCACCGGGGCCCAGTGTCTCGCCTTCTGTGCCCTCACGCCGGGAAGCGTCGCGGATGGGCTCCTTGACCGCCCCGCCCAGAGCCCGGCCCAAATCGTCATCGAACATGCCTCCGGCACGATTGAGGTCCTGGCCGCCTTCACGCTGCATAATGGCTTCGAGATCGAGAGTGCGGGCCTCGTCCGCACCGCCCGAAAGATCGCCCAGGGTCACCTGTTTTTGCCGGAGGAGCCATGAAGGTTCATATCCTCGATGACTGGTTCAATACTTTGTACAAATTGCCCTGCTACCGGATTCTGGATGTACAAAATGTTACAATCTGGACCGATCACGTGGGTGAGGACGTCCTCGCGGCCCGTCTGGCGGAGGCCGAGGCCCTCGTCCTTTTTCGCGAACGGTCCAAGATCACCCGGTCCCTTCTCGGCCGTCTCCCGAAGCTCAAACTGATCTCCCAACGCTCCGTCTACCCTCATATCGATGTGGAGGCCTGTACGGATCACGGCGTCCTTTTGTGCTCCAACACGCATGCCGGTACGCCGTCCTACGCTGCCGCCGAGCACACTCTCGCGCTGATGCTGGCGAGCTACCGCCAGATCCCCCAGCAGGTCGCCTCGCTGCGAGCGGGTCATTGGCAGATGGGCGTAGGGCGTACCTTACGCGGTCGCACTCTGGGGCTCTACGGTTACGGGCGCATCGCGAAAGCGGTGAGCTCTTACGCGCAAGCCATTGGAATGAATGTGCAATGGTGGTCGTCCGAGGCCGGTCGCACGCGGGCTCAGGCCGAGGGCGTCACCGTGGCCGAGAGCCGGGAGGCCTTCTTTGCGACCTCCGACATCGTCAGCGTCCATGTCCGACTCAAACCTGAAACCCGGGGCATCATCACAAGCGAGGACCTCGCTGCCATGTCAGATCGCAGCCTCTTCGTGAACACCTCTCGCTCCGGCCTCGTGGGTCCCGGTGCCCTCGAGGCGGAGGTTGCCCGGGGACGGATTTTCGCCGCGGTGGACGTCTTTGACACCGAACCCCTGACCGACACGTCGCATCCGTTGCTGACCCATGACAACGTCCTTGCCACCCCCCATCTGGGCTATGTCACCGAGGATGAGTTCGACCTGCAATTCACTGATATCTTTGAACAAGTCGTGGCCTACGACCGCGGCGAGCCGATCCACATGATCAACCCGGAGGTCATTTCGTCGGCGCGTCAAAGAGCCTGACCGCCACCGGCGCGCCGAGGATCACGACAAAGATGCGCAGCACGTGATGCGCAAGGTCTATTCAACCCCGGTCTGGGACCAACCCGCAACCGATGTTCGATGTGACGGCCAAAAAATTCTTCCACTCACCAAAAGTCCTCCGCCGCCGAAGCCGACACAAGGCCTGCGGCGACGCAGCGGCCACGGTGGCCCGGGAGCGATGCCGACATCGATCAGACCCTTAACGCAAAGGAGGCCGACGTGGCCGACTATCTGCCAAATGGCGATCCGCAGCTCGCACTGTTCGTCGAACAATTCGGCAACACGCTGGCGTCCATTCCGCCAGAAACGCTCAATCTCACCGAGCAAGACATCACGCAGTACGGCATCAAGGCCGCAGACTTCGCTGCCAAGCTTCTGGCCGCCACCGCCGACGAAACCAAGGGGCCCAAAGCGACCCTGCTCAAGAACGAATCCCGCGCGGTCATCACGCAGCTCACGAGGCGTTACGCGCAGATGATCAAGCGGCTGCCGAACATCAGCGACGAGCAGCTCCAGGCGCTGGGCATCACGATCGACGACCGCAACCGTCGGCCGATCGCGACGCCCAGCGAGTCGCCACGGATCATCGTCACCGGCGTCATCGGCCGAACGGTCACCATCGAGCTCGAGCATTCGGGTGAAGGTCGCGGCAAGCCGGACGGCGTCGCGACGGCCACGATCTTCACGCACCTCGGCACCGAGCCGCCGGCGAGCGTGAGCGACTGGACCTTTGCCGGCAACGTCTCGCGGACGACCGTCGAGGTGCCCTTCGCCCCGAGCACGACCGGCACGACCGCCTGGATCACGGCCTTCTGGTCGAACGCCAAGGGCCAAAACGGCCCGGCCACCCCGCCGATCAGCGTCGATCTGCCCGCCGCGGGTGTCGTCCCCGTCGAGAAGACGCAGGAGACGCCGGTTCGTCTTGCTGCTTGAGGCGTCGCAGAAGTTGTTAGTTGCTAGGGCCTAGGGCTTAGGTCAGAGCCGGACATGTTCCGCTCCGGCCTAGGCCCTAACCGCTAACAGCTAACCGCTTCTCTACTAAGCTCTAAGCTCTAACAACTAACAACTCGCTCGGCGACGTGGCTTTTGGGCCGGTTCACGCAACGACGTTTAGCTGGCGCACGGTTCGCGGGAGGGCGAAAGCGACCTTCTCTTCGGTCAGCGTGCGTTCTTCGACGCGGGCTCCGTAGTCGCGGGCGAGGCGGTCGATGACGCCGTCGACGTAGGCCTCGGGGGCGCTGGCGCCGGCGGTCAGGAGGACGGTGTCGACGCCATCGAGCCACTCGGGGCGGATCTCTCGCTCGTCGTCGATGAGGTAGGCGGCCGTGCCGGCTTCGCGGGCGCGGTCGACGAGGCGATTCGAATTGCTCGAGTTCCGGCTGCCGACGACGAGGACCAGATCGGCATCGTGTGCCCAGGCGGAGACGGCGTCCTGGCGGTTGGTCGTCGCATAGCAGATGTCGCCTTTGGGTGGCGACTCGATGTGCGGGAACCGCTCACGAAGAGCGTCGATCACCTCGTTGGCGTCTGTGACGGAGAGCGTCGTCTGCGTCACGTAGGCCAGCCGCTGGTCTTCGGGCACGACCAGCTCGGCAACCTCTTCCGGCGTCTCGACAATCGTGATTGCGTCGGGCGCCTCGCCGGCGGTACCGATGGCTTCCTGGTGGTTTCGGTGGCCGACGAAGATGATGTGGTAGCCGCGTTTGGCGTAGCGGAGAACCTCCTTGTGCACCTTGGTCACGAGCGGGCAGGTCGCATCGTGCACGGTCAGGCCACGCTCTTCGGCACGTGTGCGAACCTGCGGCGGAATGCCGTGGGCACTGAAGACGATCGTCTCGTTCTCTGGGACATCGTCGACGTCCTCGACGAACGTCACGCCGCGGCTTTCGAAGTCTTCAACGACGTGGCGATTGTGGACGATCGCGTGGTAGACGTAGACGGGCGAATCCTGATTGCGAAGCACCTGGTCTACCACGTCGATGGCCATCCGGACACCGGCACAAAAGCCGCGGGGGTTGGCCAGAATGATCTTCACGTCTTCTCATGTTAGCAGTCAGCTGAACCGCGAAAAAGCGAAGTGGTGAAGGGCCGCGAAGCAGAAAGCGGCGATGGATGAGGAGCTTCCCAGCAGCGAGGTCTCCTTTGACGCAAGTCATCTGTCTTCGCGGCCCTTCGTCTCTTCGCAACTTCGCGGTTCAGCCGGCGGCCTCCGATGCCAATCGAGCGAACTCCTGTCCGCGCTCTTCGAAGTTGGCGAATTGGTCGTAGCTGGCGTAGCCGGGGGAGAGGAGCACCGTATCGCCGCGCCGGGACTCTCGTCGGGCTGTGGCCACGGCGGTGGCGAGGTCGTGGCAGACGACGGCCCGATCGCCGAGGCGGTCGGCAAGCATGGTGCCGGTGTCGCCGATGCAGAGGACGACACGGCACCAGTCGGCGAGCGTGTCGAGCATCGGCGTCGGGTCCAGGCCCTTGTCGCTGCCGCCGACGATCTGGAGGACCGTGCCCTTCGGAAAAGCACGACACGCGGCAGCGGCGGCTTCGGGGATGGTGGCGATGGAGTCGTCAACCCAGCGGACGCCGCGATCATCGACATGCACCTCACTCAGCCGATGAGGCAGGCCGGCGAAGTCGGTGCACGCCTCGGCGGCCTGGTCGGGGTAGATGCCGAACAACGCGGCCGCGGCGTACGCGCCACGCTCGTTGACACGGTTGTGCTTGCCGAACAGCTTTGGGGCGAAGGCCTCTGGCAGATGGGCACGTTTGCCGTACTCGACCACGGTTGCTTGCGTGACGTCTTTCAGACTCCGCGCGATCGGCGATGTCGTCGGCAGGACGGCGAAGTCGCTTTCGTTCTGGAACCGTACGAGGTTGCCCTTCGCCTCGTGGTACGCGGCCTCGCTGCCATGCCAAGCGAGGTGGTCGACGCCGATCATGGTCGCCAAGCCGACGTGCGGCGACCACTCGAGCTCGGCCAGGTAGTGCAGCATCGCGCTCGACAGCTCGAGCACGACGAAGTCGTCCGGCGTGATCCGTTCGAGGTCAGCCAGGAGCGATCCGCCGAGGTTACCACCGAGCCAGACGCGGCGTGGGACGTCGCGGGTGAGGTCGATCAGACTGCTGCGTCTCGCGCGGACCTTCTCCGCGCGTTCGCCGGGCATCGGTCGCCACGCACCGAGCATTCGAGCAAGCAGTGAAGCCGTCGTGCTCTTGCCCTTGGTGCCGCTGACGCCCAGCACGAGCTTCGTCGGCAGGCGTTCGACGAGCAGGCAGATCTCCGTTGTCACCCGCACGCCGGCATCGCGGGCGGCTTCGAGCAGCTCGTGCCTCGGCGGCAGCGCGGGTGACGTGACGACCAGGTCGGCCTGCGTGAAGTTGCTCGCGTCGTGCCCGCCGAGACGCAGAGTGACCCCGATCTCTTCGAGTCGCGCGACGTCGTCGGAGAGCGCGGCCGCAGGCTTGGCGTCAGTCGCGGTGACGACGGCTCCCTGCCCGGCGAGCCATCGTGCGACCGCCACCCCGCCGCCGAAGTGGCCCAGCCCAACGACGGTGATGCGTTTGCCCCGAAACTCACGACCCTTCGCCACGTCGCACGTTACGGCCGACCGCGGACGGCGGCGGTCACTGCGGCCATCGCTGTCAGCAGGACGATCGGCAGTGTTAGGTCGAGCGCGACGATCTTGCCCGCGATCGACAGCTTCGTCGGGTCCGCCTGGACATCGCCGTTGAAACGATCGGCGAACTCAAACAATCGTTCGACGTCGTTCCCAATCGCCTCGAACTCCGGGTCATACCGGCCGGCGACGGCCTTCCGGGCATGGGTTTGGCCGTCAACGGTGATGACCGCAACGCCAGGTTCTCGAGCATCGGCGATCGTCGTCCGGAACGTGTCGGCGGCGATCGGCCACATCGGATTGGTGCGGCCGTTGAAGGTCAGCTCAACGCGTTCGGCCGTCGGTAACTCGGCGGCGGTGACGACCAGCTCGGGTCCGTCGACCCAGCGGACATCGACCATCCGCCCGCCGCCGTCTTCGGCCATCGACGCCAGCATCGCTGCGGGCAGCGACGCCGAGACGGCGGTCGCTCGGCCTGCTCCCACACGCCACGTCGCTGCGGGCAGGTCACCTTCGCCGATGGGCGTTGCCCGGTCCTTCGACCAAGCCTCTCGCCATGGGGCGATCGCCGCAGCGCGATCACCGATGACGACGGTTCGCTCCTCCGACTGCAATCCACCCGCAGCGGCTTCGCCAATGACTTCACGGGCGAGCGACGCGAGGTCGTTCCCAATGAGCAGGCGTCCACCGGTCGCGTCGACCAGGCCGCGGACGCTCGGTGTCGGATCGCCTTCCGGAGTCAACACGTGCATCGTGACGTCGGCCTGTGTCACTGCTTCAGCGATGTCTTGCTCAACCTCTGCCTCGGCATCGACCAGTACGAGCACCTGCCGCGGTCGGCCTTCGTTGAGCACCGCCTGCAGAGCAGCGTCGATGCTCGTCGGGCCGCTCGGTGGCGGAAGTGTGACGTCGAGCGACGCTGCCGGCACGCCGTCCGCGAGCTGGAAGAGACCGTCGCTGAAGGCGATGACGTCGACCGGCGTCGCATCCGGCAGTGCTGTCGCGGCAATTTCGACCGCGCGTTGCATCGCATCGCCGAGTCGGGCGGTGCTGCCACTCACATCGACGAGCAGCGTCCACGGTTCACGTGGCTCGGGCGGCTGGTATGACAGGGGCAGCACTGGCCGCAGCGACATCGGTGGTAGCTCATGGGTCGCCCAGACCACACTGCCGCCGAGGTCGGTGACGAAGGTCCGCAGCAAGTCGCCAGTCGAGGCGTCGATGCGCTCACGAACAACGACGACGCCCGCGCGACGCAGCAAAGCCGGCGTCATCGGCTCCGCTTGATCGAAGCCGTCCATCGCCCCGCCAATGACGAGCCGCTGCAAGCCGTCACCGACAGCCGGCGGAAGTGTGAGAACGTCGTTCTCCGGCCAGCGATCGGTTCCGTCGCCGGCGATGAGTTGCGTTGCTTCGTCTGTGCCTTCGACAACTTCGCCACGCAGTCCGCGGCCGATTCGGATCTGACGGAGGAGTCGACTGCCGTCGCGTTGAAGTCGGACGGCAGCCGTGTCGTCTGGATCGTCAAGGGTTGGGTCGACCAAGAAGTGCGTGTCGACGTTCGACGTCAGGTCCAGCAGGCCGTCCGTCAGAACGACGGCGGCGTCTGTGGCGGCGTCGATGATGAGCGCTGTCGAGCGGGCGGGGATCTCGGTGCCGTCGAACTCGTCGAGGGTCGTCTCGACGGCGCTCTCACCGAAGACACTGAGAGACGACACGGTTGCCGGCAGCCCGTCGAGCAGCCGCGTCAACTGCTGTGGCTCGCGCCAGTCGGTCCCGCGCGTGCTCGGCGAGAGGTCGACAAACACCGCAACGGTCGGAGTCGCGCGGTATCGCCAGGTTGGCCCGGACAACGCCAGTGTCAGCAGGACTGCCACGACCGCCGTCCACGGCAGGCGTCGCCACAGCAGCCATGCCGTCACCGCCAGTCCCGGCAGGAGCCACCACGGCGAACACAGCATCGGCCCGACTGCCATCGGTACACGCTAACGTCCTGCCGCATGTCTGACGGCACGTTCTACATCACCACGCCCATCTACTACCCCAACGGCGAGCCGCACCTCGGCCACGCCTACACGACGATCTGCGCCGACGCGGTTGCCCGATTCCATCGCCTCGCGGGCGATCGGACATGGCTTCTGACCGGCACCGACCAGCACGGCCAGAAGATGGACAACACGGCGAAGGAGCTCGGCGTCGAGCCGGCAACGCTGGCCGATGAGATGACAGCGAAGTTCAAGGGCTACTTCGCCGAGATCGGCATCAGCAACGACGACTTCATCCACACGCGGCAGCCGCGACACGTCGAGGCCGTCACGAAGATGGTCGAGCAACTCCAGGCGAACGGCGACGTGTACTCAGGCAGCTACAGCGGCTGGTACGACGAGGGCGAGGAAGCCTTCGTCACCGAAACCGACGCCAAGGCCAACGACTACAAGTCGGAAGTCTCCGGCCGGCCGCTGGTGAAGTACGAGGAGCCGACGTATTTCTTCAAGCTCGGCAAGTACGTGCCGAAGCTCGTCGAGCACATCGAAGCCAACCCCGGCTTCATCCAGCCCGACAGCCGACGCAACAAGATCCTCCAGGACCTGAAAGACCTCGACAAGATCGGCGATCTGTCGATCACGCGGAGCAGCCTGAAATGGGGCACGCCGATGCCGGGTGATGCTGGCCACGTGCTCTACGTCTGGGTCGATGCCCTGCCGAACTACTACACCGCCCTCGACTCCGACGACAAGCGCGAAGCGTTCTGGCCGGCAGACGTGCACCTAATCGGCAAGGAGATCCTCTGGTTCCACACGGTCTACTGGCCGTGCATCCTCATGAGCCTCGGGTTGCCTTTGCCCAAGCAGGTCTACGCCCACGGCTGGTGGACGAGCGAGGGACGCAAGATGAGCAAGTCGCTCGGCAACTTCGTCGGCCTGAGTGAGCTACGCGAAGTCACGGAGCGGTTCGGGCTCGATGCCGTGCGGTACTACATGCTCCGCGCGGCCCCATTCGGGTCGGACCTCGACTGGCAACGTGACGAGTTGACACGGGCGTACACCGAACTGGCGAACGTCGTCGGCAACGGGCTGAACCGCGTTCTCAAGATGACCGGCAAGTACCGGGACGGCGTTGTGCCATCGCGAGACGGCGCGACACCGCAGGACGAAGAGCTGCTGCAAGCGTCAAACGCACTCGGCGATGAAGTGGCCGAGGCGTGGACGGAGCTGCGTCTTCAAGACGCCGTCACGCTCCCGGTCGAATTGGCGCGGAAGATGAACGCGTACATCGATCAGACCGAGCCGTTCAAGCTCGCCAAGGACGAGTCGCAGTCTGCCCGGCTGGACGCGGTTCTGGCCACTGCGACGGCGGCGCTCTACCAGACGCTCGTCGCACTGCTGCCGGTCTTGCCGAGCAAGGCCGCCGCCGGCTTGGAGCAGCTCGGGGTCGAGACCGCCGACCGGACGTTCGACGATTTACGGCAATCCGCACCGACGGCCGGGCACCAGCTCGGTGCCGGATCTCCGCTGTTTCCGAGACTGGACTGATCGTCACGCAGGCCGCGTGCTCGGACGCGTCGCCGGCGAGCCGACACCCTGGATGAGCGGCAGCGGATCGAAGTTGCCCTTGATGACCTCGGACGGATCGGCATTGAGCCAGTCGCGAAGCATGCCGTTGTAGACGCGGCGGAAGTCCATCGTGTGCTTCAGGTCGCCGCGGCCAAGATCGCTGAGCGACGGATGCGGCGCGTGGAAGCCAGGTCGAACCTTGGGGCCGACGACGAACATCGGGCCGGCAGCGCCGTGGTCGGTGCCGTCGTTGGCGTTCTGATCAACACGCCGGCCGAACTCGCTGAAGATCATCAGCGTGACCTTGTCCGCAATGCCCTTGGCCTTGAGGTCGTCGAAGAAGGCCTTGACGCTGTTGGCGACGTTTCCGAGAAGGTTCTGGTGGCTTTGGACCTGGTTGGCGTGCGTGTCGTAGCCGCCGGTCTCCGCGTAGAAGAGTCGCGTGCCGAAGTTGCCACCGATGAGCTGGGCGATCAGACGCAGCCGCTGACCGATACCGCCGGGGTAGCTGGCGTCGGCCTCGTATTGACCGGCGGCCTTGCGAATCTCGTCTGCGGAGATGATCGCATCGGCTGCCTGACGTGCGAAGTAGTCCTGCTGCGGGTTCTCGCCGCTGAGCTTCTGAAGCTCGGTGATGATCTCGCGTTCGAGCTTGTTGTCGAAGCTGCTGCTCCGCTGGAACGACAGGCCGAAGTCGTCGATGCGCTGGACGCTCGGCACCGTGACGTTGGGCGAGATCACCGCCATCGGCGCTTCTCGGCCGATGTTGATGCCGAGCAGCGGGTTGTTAGCAATCGACGAATTGCGCGTGCCCTTGATGACGTGATCGAGATAGTGCCCAAGCCAGCCCGTGCCGTCACCGCCGTGTGGGTCGGCTGCGTGCCAGATGGCCATCGACTCGAAGTGACTGCGGTTGGCTTTCGGGTAGCCACAACCCGGAATGATGGCCAGCTCGCCGTCGTCCCAGAGCTGTTTGAACGCGCCCATTCCGGGGTTGAGCGACCAGTCGTCGTCGAGTCTGTGGAGCCCATCTTTCAGGGCGATGACGGGGCGAGCCTTGTGGTAGATGTCGTTGCCGTGCGGGATGACGGTGTTGAGACCGTCGTTG
Source organism: Planctomycetota bacterium (assembly GCA_038746835.1). Lineage (NCBI taxonomy): Bacteria > Pseudomonadati > Planctomycetota > Planctomycetota bacterium. The sequence goes on from JBCDKH010000005.1 coordinate 46,027, forward strand.
CCACCGGAGAGCTGAAGGACGACGAGAATGTTGTCCTTGGGAACGACGGTTCCCGGCGTCTCGTTGTCGGCGAAGGCGAGCTTCGGTATGAGCAGCGGAACGGTACCGCCGAGGCTGATCGCGGGCAGCGCGCCCAGGCCGACCTTCAGGAAATCACGACGCGAGGAGGGCTTCTTCATCGGATCAGTGTGGTAAGGCTCAGGCGAGCTGGTAGACAGGGCTGCTTGCAAGGAGTTGGACGAGGCCACGGACCTTGTCGTTGTACCGCCGACCATCGAGTCGGAAGTCCTCGGGCTTGTTCTCGCGATTCAGGTTCATGTAGTCGCGCATTCGAACGCGAAGGTCATCGTCAATCTCGCCGTCGAGCATCAGAACGGCCAATGCGTCGATGACATCGTCGGCCGACTGGAGCTTCGAGCCCTGCAGGTACGAGCGCAGACCGCTCTCGACGAATTCGTTGAAGCCGTGCTCGCCGAGCTGCCGGCAGAAGCGGAACCGCTCGATGACGGTCGTCGAGTTGATCCACGCAGCGCCTCCCTCCCAACCTGCAACGTTGGGCGGAAAGAGAAGTCGCTGACCCATTCGGCCGGTCGTGTCACGCAAGAAACCGGCACGTGGATTCGCACTCGCCGCCTTGCACGCGCCGACGGCCAGCTCGATGGGCGACTTGACCCGGGCTCGGTGCGACGCCTCGGAGTGGAAGAACTGGCTCGCGAGCATCTGTTTGAGCACCGGGCGAATCTGCCAGTCTTCGGCAAGAAGGCGATTCGCGTAGTACTCGACGTGCTCTTCGCTCGGCTCGCGATGAACGAAGGTCTCGAGCAACCGCCTTGCGATGAATCGTGGGGCCGCCGGGTGTTTCAATATCGCGTCGACGGCCTGCTCGTCGTTGAAGTTGCCACGCTGCTCGTAAGGCTTGCCCTTGAAGAGGACCTTTTCGCCGTCGTCGTGGTTGCCTTTGTTGAAGTCGCTGCTTCGGCCACGGATGCGCCAGCCGGTGAAGGCGCGGGCGAGCTCCTGGATGTCGCGCTCCTCGTACTGCCCCACGCCGAGGCAAAAGAGCTCCATGATCTCGCGGCCGTAGTTCTCGTTCGGGCTCGCCTTCCGCGAGTTGTTGCCGTCGAGCCAACGCAGCATCGCGGGCTGTCGGCCGACGCGGAGCACGAGGTCGCGGAAGCTGCCCAGGCCGTGCGTGCGGAAGAGCTCAGTCTGGTCGAACATCCAGTCGGCCCGCCCGACCTTTGAGCCGCTGGTTGCGAAGTGATCGTGCCAGAAGAGTGCGACGCGTTCCTGAAGCGGGAACGGCGTCTGCATCATTCGGTGGAACCACCACTCGACGACACTGTTGATGTTGCGACGGATGTCGAAGAGTGCACGTGCCTGCTCGCGAAAGGCGTTGAGTCCGCCGACGTCGGAGGCCGGGTCGAAGTCGAACAGAGCGTCGACACGCTCTTCGGGCGTCATCGGTAGGAAGTGCTCGTACTGGTCGGGCGTCGGCCCGAAGGCAGCGCGGCGAAGAAGGTGTCCGCAATGGCGGGCGTCGATCTTCGGATCGCGGGCCTTGGGCTGCGGTGCGAACGGTCCAGACGGTCGCGGTACCGGCTTGGCGGCCTGCTCCGCTGGCCGAGTAGAAGCCGGACGAGTCGTCGGGACGGGATCGCTCTGCATGTTGCCTCCAGAAGACACAAGCCGCCTCTTGCGGCTGTCCGATAATCTAACATCTGAAGGGACGCGTGCAAGATGAACGCAACGTGTCCGCAGCCGAAAACCGCCCTAGTGTGCAGCAGCGGCCCATCCCGGGCCTGCAAGGACTGGTAGCTCAGTTGGTTAGAGCATCCGGCTTTTAACCGGAGTGTCGAGGGTTCGAATCCCTCCCGGTCCACTTGTCGATCGGCAGCAGGATGAGGCGCATCGTGTTGCCCTTCACCTCGTTGCCGCCGACGCCGTCCCAGATCTCCTCCGACACGATCGGCTCGTCCGCGAACTCGTCAACGTGCCGCGTGACGACCCACTGCGGCATACTTGGCTTGTCTGCGGCCATGTGGCGCGATAGGAGCGATTGCAACGGATTATTGCCGGCGTCGACGAACAAGATCTCGTCATCGCCCGCGACCAGCTCGATCTGCCGGGCGAACGTTTCCAGCCGTTCGCCACGCAGTGTGGTCGCGGGAAGGCTCGCGATCATGAAATGCCACCAGCAGAGTGCAAAGCCGGCGACGGCAGGCACAACCGCGAGCGGTTGAGGCAGACGAAAACGCTTCAAAAGCCAGAACGTGCCCATCGCGGCGACCGGTGCCGCCGCGACGTAGGCCGGGCCGAGGTAGACGCTCCGCTTGCTCGCTGGCAATGTCAGCACGACGAGCCAAATGAGCACGTACAGCACCGCCGGACCCGTCGGGCCGTCCCAGCGCTTCGACCCGCGTCGCACCAGCGGCAGGCCGAGGAAGAAGAGCAGCGACCACGGCAGAAACTTCTCGACGAAGTACTTCGGCATGCGGTAGACGTCTTTCGCGATCCGGGCCGCGCCTTCGCTGACGCGGCTGACCTCCTCGCCCACGAGGACGCTGCCGGCATGATCGCCGTCGATCGACGCCGCCCAGCCGAGCCAGCCGCCGAAGATCGCCACCGAGACTGGCAGGCCAATCCACCAGCGAAGCACGTTCACGTGTCGCCACGAGCCGAGGCAGACCTTCGCGGCAACGACGGCAAAGCCGACCGGAATCAGCGCCGGCGGACCCTTTGCAAGGAGGCCGAGCGTGACAAACAGCCAGAAGGCTGCCGCCCACCCGATCGACGGCCGATCGCCATCGGCCACGCGGCGCAGCATCGTCGTCGCGACCAGAAACGCCCCGGCGGTCATGGCGATCAGCGGCATGTCCGGCCGGGCGTAGTAGAGCCGCTCGGCAATCGTCTCGCCCGTCAAAAACGCCGTTGCCGCGAGGATGGAAACGCCGAGCCTGTCCTCGGGCTTGGCCATCTGCCAACCGGCGATGGCCACGACGCCCGTGGCCAGCAGGCCCGTCAGGATCGCCGGAAGCTTGTAGACGAACGTCGACGGTCCGAGCCACTCGAGAAACGGCAGGCCGATCCAGTTGTAGAGCGGCGGCTTGGTGGCCGGAAAGCTCCACGAGTCCACCGGCAGGATCAACCGTTCGCCCCCGCGGATGGCCATGTCGAGCGTGTAGCTCATCGTCCGCATCTGGTCGGTGCCGTTGATGTCGCTGGGTGCGACGACACGAATGACCAAGACCACGGTGAAGATCGCGACGACGCCGACCACGGCGAGCAGCTTGTCCGGGCGTTGCGGCATCGGCGGCCGCTACCGTAACGGCGAGCCGTGCCGCTTGCCCGTGACGATGCCGTCTGCCTCCGCTCGACGCCGTTTGGCGAGACGTCGCAGGTCGTCTCGATCCTCTGCCGCGAGCGCGGGCGCGTGAGACTCCTGGTCAAAGGTGCCCGCCGTCGCACCAAGCTTGGCAAGAGCAAGTTCGACGGCGGCATCGAACCGCTCGACCTCGGCCACGCCCTCTTCGCCCACGTGCCGGAACGCGAGCTGTCGCTGATGACGGAGTGGAAGCTCCTGGACCGTCACCGACACCTTCGGCGAAGCCTGCGGACCGTGCATCTCGCCAGCTACGCGGCCGAGCTCGTGGATCGATTGATCGAACAGCACGAACCCGTTCCGAAGCTTTTCGACGGGTTTCAGCGCTTCATAGCACGCCTCGAGGATCGACAGAAACGCGAGGCGGTGACGCTTGCGTTCGTGCTCAATCTGATTCGTCAAGCGGGCATCCTCCCCGATCTAAGCCGCGCGGCCGACGGGGCATCGATCGTTCAGGCGTTGCGTGATGGAGAGACGATCACGTTCAGTCCGTCGGACGCCGCGCTCCACGTGGGCCAGGACGTTCCGGGCGACGTCGAGGTGGTCGACTCCGACGGGCTTGCCGCGGTGCTGGCGTTGCTGCGTCTGCCTCGAACGGGAGCGGAACTCCCGGTGCTGTCGCGTCGCGTCGCGTCGGGCGCACACCGGTTGCTCGTGTCACACGTCCGTCATCAAACAGATGCCCGCGTCCGAACTGCGCGAGCATTGACATCATCGATCTGAAGGAAACACCGAAGCCGCACGCAGAGCGCAGCGTCGCGTCGGGTCCGGGAAGCACACCAGTTGCGCCTGCTCAACCCTCGTCAGACCCGGTCCGACGCTTCGCTCTGGACACGGCTTCGGTTGAGGTACTGAAGGAGTCCAGGTTCGAGTCGAGCGCGACTCAAGCACTCTTGCGACGATGTCCTTCGCGCTGCTTCTTCGCTGCAGGGTGCTGGAAGACCTTGCCACGACCTTCGACGACATCTTCGTCGATCACGTACTTGCCGGCTGGCTGGTCGGGTAGGTCGTACATGATGTCGAGCATCACTTCCTCGCACACGGCACGCAGGGCACGGGCACCTGTCTCACGCTTCAGGGCACGCTCGGCTATCAGCTCCAGCGCACCTGGCGTGAACTCAACCGTGCTGCCTTCGAGCTCGAAGAACCGCTCGTACTGCTTGACGATCGAATTCTTCGGCGTCGTCAGGACGTTGATGAGGGCCGGGACGTCCAGCGGCTCAAGCGTCGCGGTGACGGGGAGTCGACCGACGAATTCCGGGATCATGCCGAACTCGACGAGGTCTTCAGGCTGCACCTGACGCAGGACTTCCGCCCGCTCCAGCTCGGCCGTCTTGCCGATGGTGCCTTCGTTGGCAAACCCGATCTTCCGCTTGCCGATGCGGCGGCGGATGATGTCTTCGAGTCCGACGAACGAGCCGCCGCAGATGAAGAGGATCTGCGAGGTGTCGATCTGGATGTACTGCTGCTCCGGATGCTTCCGGCCGCCTTGAGGCGGGATGTTGGCGACGGTGCCTTCGAGCATTTTCAGCAGACCCTGCTGCACGCCTTCGCCGCTGACGTCGCGGGTGATGGAAACGTTGCCGGAGGTCTTGCCGATCTTGTCGATCTCGTCGATGTAGATGATGCCCCGCTGGGCGGCGTCCAGGTCGTAGTCCGCGGCCTGGAGGAGACGCAGGAGGATGTTCTCGACGTCCTCACCGACGTAGCCGGCCTCGGTGAGCGTGGTCGCGTCGCCGATGGCGAACGGCACGTTGAGGATGCGGGCCAGCGTGCGGGCCATGAGCGTCTTGCCGCTGCCGGTCGAGCCAATCAGAAGCACGTTGCTCTTGTCGAGCTCCACGCCGACCTTCGCGTCGGCCTCGCTCTTGCCGGCCTGTTCGGCCTCGTCCTTGGCCTTCTCGTCCGACTGGATGGCCATCAACCGCTTGTAGTGGTTGTGGACGGCGACCGAGAGGCCACGCTTGGGATCGTCCTGGCCGACGACGTACTGATCGAGGTGCTCGCAGATCTGACGGGGCGTCGGGATCTTCTCGAACAGCGGCGAGGCCGTGGCGAGCTTGCGCTTTTCCTGGCGGATGATGTTGTGCGCCAGGTCGACGCAGTTAGAACAGATGTAGACGTCGTTGGGTCCTTCGACCATCGGGCCGACGTCACGGGAGGATTTGCCGCAGAAGGAGCAGGTGGTCACGCGTCGTCCTCGGAACCCGCCACCGCCGCCGCCGTTGCCACCACCTCCGCCGCCACCTCCGCCGTGGCCGTGCTCGTTGTTGCCGACGTCGCCGCCGAAGGTGCCTGGCGTGGGAATGCCAATGTCGCCGTCGCGTCCGTCACCGCGCATGGCCTCGACGTCGCTGCCGTTGGACACGGCAGGCTCGGGCTTGGTGGGCTGCTTCGGGTCCGGGCGTCGTCGCTGGGCCATGTGTTTGAAGGGGGTAAAGCCACGCCACAGGGCGTCGTTGGTGGTCGGGCAACGGCCTCGACCTGGGAGCGGCGATTCGGGAAGGGTCACGTGCCTGCCGAAAAGCCGCCGTCTTGGGTTTGATCGTGCGTTGGGCTCGGGAAGTTGAGATGGACTTCAAAAGTGCCTCGGCACGCGCCTGCGGCATCGCATGAGGAACATCGGCCCGGCTGGGGAAGCTCCTGCACGTCGATCGCCCCCACCTTAAACGTGGCCGACCCGAACCGCTAGCCGATCAATCACAAGCCACGGCTACCGGACGTTCCGCCGCACCCGACAACGTGGCAGACCTGCCTCGTCACGCCGTCAGATGTCACGATTCCTCGAGATCTCGGATCAGGTCGAGGTTTTTCCCGCGCGGCCGGTCGGCTGGTGGGGCCTCAGCCTCATCTTCGAGGTGCTCCCGCTTGGCGGTCGCGACGAGCCGGCTTCTGGCACGCTCGAACTCGGCGTCGGAAAGCTTGCCGTCCTTGTGCAGGCGACGCAGCTCGCCGATGCCGAAGCCGCTCATCGAGATCCCCTCGGGCTCGTCATCGTCTAAAAAGTGCCGCTTGGCCCACAGGCCGATCAGCAGGAGCACGATCGCCCCGATCAGAACCAGCAAGATCCGCCCACCGGTTGCGAGGAACTCCTGCGCGTCCGATTGCTCGGTCGCGACTAGCAGGCTCGGGGGGTCGATCGGCACCGGCAAAGGTTACGCGCCGTCCTGTAATGTGCTGGCAAAGCCGCGATCTGCCGCGGCGACGGCACGAAGCATCGCCTCTGCCTTGTTGCGGCACTCCTCGAACTCCTTGGCCGGCACACTGTCCGCCACGACCCCGGCGCCGGCCTGGACGTCGAAGCAGTCGCCGGAGTGATGCACGATCGTGCGGAGTGCGATGCACGTGTCGAGATCGCCACCGAAATCCGCGTGACCCACCGCCCCGCCATACGGGCCACGGCGTGTCGGCTCGAGTTCGTCGATGATCTGCATCGCGCGAATCTTCGGAGCACCGCTGACGGTTCCGACCGGCAGGCTCGCACGCAAAGCGTCGAACGCGTCGAGCCCTTCACGCAGCTCGCCCTCGACGTTCGAGCTGATGTGCATGACGTGGCTGTACCGCTCGACGACCGCCTGCTCGGTCACGCGGACCGTGTCGGCCCGGCTGACCCGGCCGACGTCGTTGCGGTGAAGGTCGACAAGCATCGCGTGCTCGCTCATCTCCTTCGCGTCTCCAAGAAGTTCCGACGCGAGCTGCTCGTCTTCGACCGGCGTCTTGCCACGCGGCCGAGTTCCTGCAAGCGGCCGGCTCGTTACCTTCCCGCCTTGGACACTGCAGAGGATTTCCGGCGAGTTGCCAATCAGCGTGCAGGCCGGCGTCTTCAAGTAGAACATGTACGGCGACGGATTGACGACACGCAAGGCGCGATAGACATCGAACGGCCTTGCGTTGCTTCGCGCTCGCAGTCGGAGCGACGGCACGAACTGGAAGATGTCGCCAGCGTGGATGTACTCGACGCCCCGCGCGACCGCCTGTTCGTAATCATCACGAGTGCGGTTCTCCTCCATCGCCAGCGTCGGCAGATCACGCAGGTCGATCTCCTCACTCGCCCGTCCGACGGCGAACCGGTCGACCTCGTCGAACAGATCGTCGACTGCGCGGCAGGCTTCGTCGTACGCGGCGTTGACGTCGTTCGTAATCGTTGAGTGGGCGATGATTTTCGCCGTCTTGTCGACGTTGTCGAAGGCGAT
>JBCDKH010000006.1 GCA_038746835.1 Planctomycetota bacterium
CACCCTCGCTTGCCGCCCGGGTGCGGGGGCGCTCGGTGTGTCCAGCCGCGCCCGCTCACGGGGGCGGCTCAGTGGAGCTGCTTGGAGTGAGCCGCTTCTATTGCTAATCGCAACCGCGTCTCGCCGCGCACGCTTGGGACATCAGTCCCGGTGCAGTTCGCTTGGGTCGGACGCTTGACTACCGTTCAAGCGTGACGCAGCTTCTCTTCATCAGCGTTGGACTCGTGGTCGGCACTGTCGTTCTCGCCGGCGTCCTTGGAATCGTTTTCTACAATCGCCTCGTCACACTGCGTGAGCGCTTCCGCAACGCGTTCGCTCAGATCGACGTCCAGCTCAAGCGACGCCACGACCTGATCCCAAACCTCGTTGAGGCGACCAAGGGCTACCTCGCCCATGAGCGCGAGACGCTCGAGAAGGTCATCGCCGCTCGCAACGCGGCCGTCACGGCAGTCGATAAAGCGGCGGCAGATCCCACCGACAAGGCCGCTGTGCGTCAGGCCGCGTCCGCGGAAAACAGCCTCGTCGCCCTGCTCGGCCAGTTCCGGATCATCCAGGAGGACTACCCCGATCTGAAGGGCGACGCCACCGTTCGCCAGCTGATGGAGGAACTAACCAGCACCGAGAACCGCATCGCCTTCGCTCGTCAGCACTACAACGACGCGACGATGACGTACAACGCGTACCGCCAGAGCGTGCCGCAGGTCTTCGTCGCCAACGCCGCCGGCTTCGGACCGGCCGAGCTGTTCGAAGTAAACGATCCCTCCGAGCGCGAAGCCGTCGCCGTCGATCTCGGGCGAGGCTGATCGCTCATTCGGCGGGACGATCCGCCATCAGCAGCTCGGCCGCCCCATCACGTGCAGCGTCCACGGCCTGCCGATTCAGCTGGCTGCACGCGACCAGAATGACAGCCGATGACTCCGGTGCAATCACTGCCTCAGCTAGCCACGCTGTGTTGGTGCCCGCGTGCGTGAAGATCTCGCCCAACGTGCCAGTTCGGATGGAGATCCAGCCAAGCGCGTAGGCCGGCTGGCCGTCGGTCCTCGGCGTCGTGAGTGCCGCCATCGACTCAGGCGAAAGAAACCCATCGGGACGACCGAGCACGACATCGCACAGCTTGGCCCAATCTGCAAGGCTCAGGTGCAGCCGCCCTGCCGCGTCGTACGCGACTGGATTATCCGTCTCCGGCAAAGCCTCGCCCGAGCGAGAGTGTCCCGAGATCGCCGACGGCGGACCCCAGCCTGCCGTCTCGATGCCAAGCGGCTCGAAGACGAATCGGTCAAACAGCGACTCGAGCGGCTCATCAGCGGCCGCCTCCAGCATCGCGCCGGCGACGATGAATCCGCCGTTCGCGTAGTCGAACTGTTTTCCTGCCTCACCAATCGGCGCGATGCACAGGATCGACCGCGCCACACTCTGCCGCTGCGCCATGGTCGATTCGCCTGTCGCCTGACGAGCACGGCCGAAAGTCACTGCCAGCATGTCCGTCGCGGGTCCGGAGAGCCCGCTCGTGTTCGACAGCAACTGAATCAGCTCGGCCTCGACGTTTTGCTGATTGGCCGCTGGCGGAAGATCGGCGAACACGTCACCCGGCGTCGTCTTCCAAGTAATCAGGCCGGCGTCGACCATCCGTGCGGCAAGGAGTGACGTGATCGCTTTCGTGCACGAGCCGATGTGCCACGCGTCATCCGGTGAGACCAGCGCCTCGTCACCACGGGCTCGCACGCCGTGGACGGCAACGCGAACGTTGCCCCGAGCCGTCGGAAACCGCGATGCCGATAGCCGGCACGCCCTTCTCTTCGACCACGCGCGCGGCAAGATCATCGAGTGCCGCCTGATCCGGCAGTGCCGCGGTCGGGCATGCGATTGCCAAGATCGTTGTAACGGCGAGGAGAACTCGGGTCATGCCGTTGACACGCCTCAGCTTGCTGCACGTTGCAGCTTGACGGGCGTGGTTTCATCGGCCGCGGTAGAGTCGTCCACGGATGAACTTCTTTGAGGCGCAAGACCAGGCACGGAAGGGAAGCTCGCGGCTGATTCTGCTGTTCGCGATCGCCGTTGTCGGCATTGTCATTTCTCTCAATGTCATCGCCTTCTTCGCGGTCGGTGTCGCGTCGGACGGGCAGTATGACACGTTGACGCCGACGTTCGCCCCGCTCGTGCACGTCGCGGTCACCGTGGCAGCGTTGGTCATCATCCTCGGAGCCAGCCTCTTCAAGTCGGCCCAGCTCAATGGCGACGGCGGGAAGGTCGCACGCATGCTCGGCGGACGCCTGGTCGACGGCCAGACCGGCGATGCCGATGAGCGGAAGCTCTTGAACATCGTCGAGGAGATGAGTCTCGCCAGCGGCATGCCCGTCCCCGACGTTTACGTGCTCGAGGACGCGGGCATCAATGCGTTCGCAGCAGGGACCGACGTCGACTCGGCCGCGGTCGGCGTGACGCGTGGCTGCATCGAGTCGCTCAGCCGCGACGAGCTGCAGGGCGTCGTCGCCCACGAGTTCAGCCACATCCTCAACGGCGACATGAAGCTGAACATCCGCCTCATCGGCGTAATCTTCGGCATCCTCGTCATCGGCCTCATCGGCTACACGGTCTTTCGCTACGCGCCGTACCTGATGCAGTCGGGTCGCAGCCGCTCCAGCAACGACAAGGGCGGCGGTGCGATGGTCGGCATCGCGATCCTCGTCGTCGGCGGGCTCATCTGGCTCGTCGGCAGCGTCGGCGTCTTCTGCGGCAGGCTCATCCAGGCGAGCGTCAGCCGCAAGCGCGAGTACCTCGCCGATGCCAGCGCCGTGCAGTTCACCAGGAATCCCGGCGGTATTCGCGATGCGCTCCGGAAGATTGGCGGCAACGCGGCGGGGGCGAACGTCTCCAATCGCCATGCCGGCGAGTGTGCGCACATGTTCTTCGCCAGCGGCTTCACCGCGATGTTCGCGACACACCCGCCGCTGCCGCAGCGAATTCAGGCGATCGATCCGCAGTGGGACGGCACGATGCTCGCCCCGGCCGAGCCAAGACCGGCCCGCAAGCAGCAGCGACCCCAGAAGCGGCAGGAACCGCGGCACGGCGGCTTCCCGATCGGCTTCCCGGCCGTCGGTCTGGCCGGTGCGGTCGACCGCGTGGGTCAACTCGACGACGCAGCGACGGCCGCAGGGCTCGCGGTGGCCGAGGGCTTGCCGATCGACCTTCGCCAGGCCGCCCGGCAGCCAGAACTCGCGACGGCGATGGTCGCGTCACTCTTCGTTGCCGACGGCGGCCAGGTACGCGTCATGCAAGATGACCTGCTCGCGCAGCAGGACCCGGCAATGGCTCAGCGGATCGACGCCCTTTGGCCGGCCGTTCGACAGTCGGGTCGCTTGATGCGTCTGCCGCTGATCGAGTTGGCGGCACCGGCGTTGCGTGCTTTGCCGAAGCACGACGGCAACCGCGTGCTCAACCTGATCCGCCGGCTGATCGAAGCCGACGGCGAGGTCGAGCCGTTCGAGTACGCGCTGTACAAGCTGCTCGACCGCATCATCAACAAGCGGCCGATCCGCGAGAAGCAGTCGAACATCGACGCCGTGTCAGATGAGATTCGCCTGACGCTCTCAGCCCTGGCTTCCGCCGGCTCCGAGTCTCCGGACGCCGCCGCCAAGGCCTACGACGCCGGCCGGCTCGCGTTGAAGGCCCCGCTGCCGGATTACAAGGGCGACTTCAAACTCCCCGAGCTCGACATGGCCTTGGAGCGTTTGGCCGGCTGTCGGATGCCGATCAAGGAGCGTTTGATCAAAGCCGCCGCCGCCACGACCGCCGCGGATGATCAGGTGACGGTCGAAGAGGTCGAACTCCTCCGCGCCACCGCCGCCGTCCTGGGCTGCCCAATGCCGCCGATGGCCATGACGGCCTAGGTCCGCGTCAATGCTCAAGAAGATCATCCGATTCGTCCTCAGATTCCTGACGAACCTCTTCGGCGGTTCCACGGATTCGCCGTCAAATGAGCAGTCGACGGGACGTGTGGAAGTCGAATCGCTTCCTTACGTGCGAGTGGAAAATCTCCTCAGTCAAGGCGAGCGGGCTTTCTACCGCCCATTGTTGGCGGCAGTCCGTGATCGGTACGAAGTGTTCAGTAAGGTTCGCCTCGCTGATGTCATCAAGTGCCCACGAGATCACCAGAAACAGCGAAGCTACTGGGGAAAGATCAAGGGATATCACCTCGACTTCATCCTTGTTGATCCGGACACCACGCGGCCGCTTTTGGCTGTCGAGTTGGACGATCGATCGCACACAGGACGAGGTGGAGCAAGACAACGTGAACGCGATCGCTTCAAAGATGATTGCCTCCAGGCTGCTGGCGTGCCGATCTTGCGGGTTCAAGCACGGCAGGCCTACGCCCCGACGGAGCTCGCGGTGGCGGTAGATCGGTTGCTAGGCGTGAGATCGTCTGACGGGTCCTGAACGAGCAAACCACTTACACTCCGCCGATGCCCGCCGGGTCGACCTTTGACACGTTCGAGCGGTACAAGCAGCAGGGTCTCGATGCGCGGCGGCGGGGGCAGTGGCCGGCGGCAAGGTCTTACTTGCTCAACGCGGCTCGGCTGATTACGGAGCTCGCTCGCGAGGCCAAGGGGGACGATCTTCGTCACGCCCGTCAGCAGACGGCCGAGAAGCTGCTGGAACTCGCACGAGACTGCGGCCAGGCGTCTGAAGAGAACCGCCCTGCCGGCTCAGCGGGCAAGAGCAAGCCCACGAGCCGCGAACACCTCGGCCGCGAAGGTGCCGACGACGAAGCTCCCGACGCCTCCGGCTGGATGGTGCGCGAACGGCCAGACATCCGCTTCGATGACATTGCAGGACTCGCAGATGTCAAAGACGAGATTCGCCTGAAGATGCTCTATCCGTTCCGCCACCCAGACCTGGCGGAGCGATTCGGCATCCGGCCGGGTGGCGGCGTGCTGCTGTACGGGCCACCGGGGACGGGCAAGACCATGCTGGCCCGCGCGACGGCCGGCGAACTGGATGCGAGCTTCTTCACCGTCAGCGCCGCCGATCTACTCAGCAAATGGGTCGGCGAGGCCGAGCAGAATGTCAAGGCCCTCTTCGACGACGCGACCTCAGCCGATCGCGCGATCATCTTCATCGACGAGATCGAGAGCCTCGTCCCCGCCCGACGCGAAGACGCCGGCAGCGGCGTGATGCAGCGCGTCGTGCCGCAGCTGTTGCAGGGCATGGAAGGCTTCGGCAAGAAGGCGTCGCAGCCGGTGCTGTTCATGGGCGCGACGAACGTGCCGTGGCAGCTCGACCCGGCGGTGCTTCGGCCGGGGCGTTTCGACGAGAAGGTCTATGTAGGCCTGCCCGATCTGCCGGCACGTCGCAAGCTGCTTGACATCCACCTCGCGGCCCGTCCGCTGGCAAGCGACGTGGACCTCGACACGCTCGCTAAGCGGCTCGATGGCTACAGCGGTGCGGACATCAAGTACCTGTGCGATCGTGCCGCGACGATTCCGTTCCTCGCGGCCGTCGGCAGTGGTGAATCAGGCGACGACACGACCATCGGCCATGACGTGATCAACCAAGTCGTCACCGCCACCCCGCCGAGCGTCCGTCCCGAGGCTGTCGAGCGATTCGCCGAGTGGCGGGAGCGTCATTCGTGAACGACGCATTTCTCGACCAACCGCTTACGAAAGGCGACCGCTGGAGCTTTCGTCTACTGCTGGTCCTGCTGCTCGGATTGACGACGGCCTGCGGCTCGAGCGAATACCGGACGGAAATCAGCCCCGGACTGTTGCTCTGCCGATTTCACGGCGATGGTCGTTTCCTAACGAGGAACGGTCGTCCATTTTTCATCGTGCCGCCAGAGATCACGGATTTGCGCATCATCGACGGCTACGTCGTCGGCCGGCTCGGCCCACCGGATGATCTCACCCGGTTCGAGGACCGCAGCGGTTACTTCATCATGCGTGAAACGGGAAGCAGACCGCAACTCGGACTCACCGAGGCTGAGTGGCGTCAGGCGCTGGCCGATGCGGGACTGCCCGGGGACCTTTCAGTGAGCGGAATCCCGTCCCGCTACAACACGTCCCCTGCCGCCCGGGCGTTCAACCTGTTGTTGAGCATGTCCGGCCTCGGGGTGGTTACGCTGGTTACGGTGTTCTACGGCTTCCGACGCAGATTTATCCTCGAAGCACCCGCGTCTCAGAGGGAGAGCGCCCCGTGGTCTGGCGGATGAGCTTGTTGAACGCCTGTGGGTCGGGCACGCCCACGGCCGAGGCGACGGCTTTAATGGGGAGCGACGTGCCGCGCAGCAGACCGATCGCGACGTCGCTGCGACGCTGTCGGATATAGCCGGCGATCGTTTGGCCGGTGCGCTTGCGGAATAGCCGGATCAGATGGTTGTGCGAGTAGCCGAGCTCGAGTTCGTCGATGAGCTGCTTGACGCGAATCGGGCTGACGAGTCGCTGCTCGATGGCCGACCGGAGTCGGTCGACGACGTCATCTTCGTCGCGGGCGTTTGTTGTGAGCTGCCAGAGCACGTCCCACAAACGCACCTCGGCACGCCGTGGTGTCGTCGCCCACCAGCCGATCCCCTCTCGCAGCTCAGCATCGAGCCGAGCAAACGTCGCGGGCCGACTCGCAAGGGGCACCCGGACCATCGGATCGTCTGTGTCCGAACTCGAAAGACGGAAGAGCGCGTAGACGTGCTCGCTTTGTCGGTTGAAGTCGAAAACCATGGTCGAGCCTGGTGGCGTCAGGGTGACGACGCCGGGCTCGACATGCATGGGCTCGCCGTCGATCGCCAAGCCTGCGTGGTAGTGGTAGAGGTGCAACGACCAGAGTCCGGGCACGCGGTAGCGCTCGCGCTGCGTTTTCTGCGAGCCGGAACGTAGCTCCAGCGCATGAACTGCCACGCCGAAGTTGACGATCTCGGGCCGCTCCTGAAGTGACAGCGACACAGCACGCATGATGATTTTATACCATAGATTGTGATGCCAACCCATTGTCGCGTGGGGTCTGGCGGTTTACTTTCCATGCATGCTTACCAACGCACAGGCGGCTGCGATCCCTTCGACCGTCGGCCATTCGCGCGGCGGGTGTCTCAGCGACGAGCAGGTCGCTTTCTACGACTTGGAAGGCTACCTCGTCATCGAGAACTACCTGAATGACGAAGACCTCGCAGGCGTTCAGGAGGCGATGTCGCAGAAGGTCGAGCTCATCGCAACGGAGATGAAGGCTTCAGGCCAGATCGAGGACACGCTCGACGACGCACCGTTCGAGAAGCGACTCGCCCTTCTGTTCAAAGGGAAAACTGACCAGGATTTTCTCAAGTACGGCCGAAGCTGGCGTGACCGGTTCACCGGGTACTTCGACCTGATGAGCAACCCGAATGTTCTCGATGCCGTCGAGAGCCTGATCGGCGGGGAGCTCTTCGCAAATCCGGTCTACAACGTCCGCCCGAAGGTCCCCGGCGTCGCGGCCGGCGCTGTGCCATGGCACCAGGACCGCTCCTACTGGCCAGACGCCAACAGCAACCCGGTCATCACCGCGTGGATCCCGCTCGTCGACACGACGCACGAGAACGGCTGCCTACACGTTTGGCCGCGAACGCACCGGACGCGCATGTACGACCACGAGCCCGAGCAGTACTCCGGCACGAATTACACCACCATCCCCGAGCGTCACATGAAAAAGCTCAAGCGGGAGGCGATTCCATTACCCGTGCCGCGTGGTTCGCTGATCCTGTTCAACGACCGGAACGTGCACATGAGCACGCCGAACAAGTCTGACCACGTTCGGTGGAGCGTTGACCTGCGTTACCAGCCGACCGACCAGGACCCGATGCGCGGCCACGGTGCCGGCTTCCTCGCCCGGAGCCACGACCGCCCCGAAGCCGTCGCCACGCTGGAGGACTGGCTCGCCGAGCGGCCTGAACGCTTGGACGCCTGATCGTGACGACATGGGCTGTTCGCGATAGGGTCAGGCGATGCGATGGTCACTGCCGCTCCTGGTCCTTGTCGCTTCCGGCTGTGCTTCCTACGAACTCGACGGTGTCGCGGCTTTCTCGTCGGTACAGAGCGAGGCGCCTGAAGACGTCTCGCCGTTTTTCGATGATGAGGCGGGAGTCCGCGTTGCCGTGAATGCGAGCCGGTCGATCGCGACGCCGGGCCTGCTGCGTGGCAGCGGTGGGAACGGGCTTCGCGGGAACATCTCGCTCAGCGGAAGTCGCTACGACGGAAACGGCGACAGCGAGCTGACGATCATCTCGCCTCAGATTGGGCCGTCCTTCCGGCTCTCGGCCGCCAACCTGTTCGCCGAGGCCGGAGCAACTGGTGGTGCCGCGATTGCGACCGTCGACACTCGGGTCGGCGACGATGACGAGTTCACCTGGGCGGCCCGGCCTTACTTGCGAGCGGGCGTCATTGGCGACTGGTTCTTTGCGGGCGTGGAGGGCGGGTACGAAATCACTGGCCTCGACTTCGGCGTCGGGCCGGCGGGTGAGGACTACGAGAACTGGTACGTCGGCGTGCTGGTCGGCTTCCGCCTGACGAATTGATGCCGCTTACTCTGCGGCATGGCCGATGGTCCGTTTCCGAACCTCCGCAGCTTCCTCTCGCATCTCGACAGCGAGGGCGAGCTTGCCCGCGTCTCGACGTCGGTCGACCCGGTTCTGGAGGTTGCCGCTGTTTCCGATCGCGTAATGAAGTCGCCCGCACCACGCGGCCATCGGGAGCGTGACCGTCACGTCCACGCTGACAAGGGCGGCCGTGCCCTGCTCTTCGAGAGGCCCGAAGGCGCGGCAATGCCCGTCTGCATCAACGCCTTCGGCAGCTACGCCCGCATCTGCGACGCTCTCGGAACGGACTCGCTGGATGACCTGGCGGACCGCGTCGGCAAGTTCGTCAAGCCTCAGTTGCCCGCGACGCTGTACGAGAAGTTCAAGCTCGGCAAGGAAGTGCTGGCCGATCTCTCCGCGCTCTTGCCAAAGCGTGTGAAGAACGCCGCGTGCCAGGAGATCGTGCAGACCGGCAACGACATCGACCTGTTTCGCCTGCCGATCCTCCAGTGCTGGCCACATGACGGCGACCTTGACAGTGGCCAGACGTTTGCTCACCTCGATCCGGACCTGCCTGCTGCCAAGTCACAGCCACGCACCGGCCGGTACATCACGCTCGGCGGCATCTACACCACGCACCCCGAGACCGGCGACAAGAACATCGGCATGTACCGCGTGCAGCTCTTCGACAAGAAGACCTGCGCCATGCACTGGCACTTGCACCACGACGGGGCACGACACTTCCGCGCGTGGCAGAAGCGCGGCGAGCCGATGCCGGTCGCGGTCGTTTTGGGCGGGCCGAGCGTGATGCCGTACGCCGCGACCGCCCCGTTGCCGCCGGGCATTCCCGAGATCGCGTTCGCGTCGTTCCTGAACCGCAACCGGATCGAGATGGTGCAGTGTCGCACGGTCGACCTGCAGGTTCCGGCCGAGGCAGAGCTCGTCATCGAGGGCTTTGTCCACCCGACGGAAACCGTCATCGAAGGGCCCTTCGGCGATCACACTGGGTTTTATTCGCTCGCCGACCGCTACCCGCGTCTCGACGTCACGGCCGTCACGCAGCGGAAGGATGCGATCTATCCAACGACGATCGTCGGCAAGCCGCCCATGGAGGATTACTTCATGGGCAAGGCGACGGAGCGCGTCTTCCTGCCGCTGCTGAAGACCATCGTCCCGGACATCCTCGACTACTCGCTGCCGATGGCCGGATGCTTCCACAATTGCGTGTACGTCAGCATCAAGAAGGAGTACGCGTACCAAGCCCGCCGCGTGATGCACGCGATCTGGGGGGCTGGCCAGATGAGCTTCACGAAGTTCATCGTCGTCGTAGACGAAGACGTCGACGTGCACGACGAGCAGGCGGTGCTGTTCCACCTGTTCGCCAACTGCGATCCGGCCCGCGACACCGAGATCGTCAAGGGGCCGGTCGACATCCTGGACCACGCCTCACCGGGCCTGGGCGTCGGGAGCAAGATGGGTTTCGACGCGACGCAAAAGCTCCCGGCCGAGGCGGGTGAGAGCGTCGTGCGTGACTGGCCTGAGGAACTGGAGTTCGATAAGGCGACGCTGGAAAAGGTGTCAGGCCGCTGGAGCGAGTACGGCCTGGGTTGATGCACCTTTTTGCCGCGCGGTCAAACGAGCGGTACGTTGCTGCGGTCCTGCCGCACGGTGCGGAGGCGCCTGCAGAGAGCGACGATGAACAGCAGCAACCTGACCCGCGTCACCCGCCTGATCGGCCACCTGCTGACGCATCCAGCCGACATTGGTCCGTACCTGAAGACGGGTCCGCTCATCAAAAAGTCCCCGCTCGATCTCGGACTGCCCTGGTTTTCGCAGGCGGCGATCCGGTTCCTCGACGGCCACGTCCAGCCGGGCATGCGTGTCTTCGAGTATGGCGCAGGCGGATCGACCCTGTTCTTTGCCGGTCGTGGCGCGGAAGTCACTTCGACCGAGAATGTGGCCGAGTGGCTCGATCGCGTTAGCGAGGTCTTGCCGCCCGAGCTTGAGTCAAAGGTCACGCTCCAACATCGGCCGTTCGATTTCCACGACGTCAAGGACTTCGACAACAGCGAGTACCTGAACTCCATGCCGGACGAGCCGTTCGACATCATCGTCGTTGACGGCGAGGAGCACAAAACCAAAACCCGTCCGACCTGCTTCCAACACGCCCAGAGCCGCACCAAACCAGGCGGGATTGTCATCCTCGACGATTCGTGGCGTTACCAGGATCTTGTCCACGAAAGTAAGGCCAAGAAGGTCATCGACTTCCGCGGCACCGGCCCCTGCCGACCCGGCGTGACGTCGACCGCGGTGTTTTTCTACTGATCGAAACCCCAACGAAGACCGGTGTCTGCCGATTCGAGGGTTGCACGCTGGCGAGGCGCTCGCAACACTCGTTGCCCACATGAGCGACACCAAGAGCGAGGTCCGGCTAGGCATCATCGGCATTGGCGGCATGGGTTCGAGCCATCTCGCGATGCTCACAGGCGACAACAAGGTCGATCGCCTCCGCGTGACAGCCGTTGCTGAAACCGACGCGGCCAAGCTGGATCGTGCGATCAACAAGACCGCACATCACCCGGTCAAGGGCTTTTCCTCCGCTGAAGACCTGATGAAGAGCGGTGAGGTCGACGCGGTGCTTATCGCCACACCGCACTACGCCCACCCGCCGCTCGCGATGATGGGCTTTGACAACGACCTGCACGTCCTCAGCGAGAAGCCTGCAGGTGTCTACACCAAGCAGGTCAAGCAGATGAACGCCGCCGCCGAGAAGGCCCAGGCAGAGAAGGGGCTGGTTTTTGGCATCATGTTCAACCAGCGGACCCGCAAGAGCCATCAGCAGATGCGGAAGCTCGTGCAGTCGGGCGAGCTGGGCGAGATCAAGCGGACCATGTACGTCCTGACGGACTGGTTCCGCACGCAGTTCTACTACGACACTGCCAGCTGGAAGGGCACCTGGGAGGGCGAAGGCGGGGCCGTTCTGCTGAATCAGAGCCCGCACAACCTCGATCTCTTCCAGTGGATCTGCGGCATGCCCAAACGCGTGATGGCCTTCTGCAAGATGGGCCACCACCACCACATCGAGACCGAGGACGAGGTGACCGCGTACGTCGAGTACGAGAATGGCGCAACCGGCACCTTCGTCACCAGCACCGGCGAGGCGCCGGGGACGCAATTCATGGAAATTGCCAGCGACCGCGGCAAGGTCTTGATGGAAGGCGGCGATATCACCTTCTGGCGAACCACCGAGAGCGTGAAAAAGTTCAACAGCGACTTCGAAGGCAGCTTTGACAAGCCCGAGACGTGGAAGACACAGATCCCTGGCGGCAGCGGCCCGGAGCACCGCGGCATCCTCGTTGACTTCACCAACGCCATTCTCGACAAAAAGCCACTTCTGGCCCCGGGCACCGACGGCCTGAACGGCGTCATGCTGGCCAACGCGATGCTCCTGTCCGCGTGGACGGGCGAGTGGGTCGACCTGCCTTTCGACGAGGCGACGGACAAGCGCTACGCCGACATGCTCAACGACAAAGCCGAGAAGAGCACCTTCGTCAAGAAAACACGCGAAGTCGAGGTCAAGGCTGTCGACAGCTTCTGATGCGATTCAGCGTTCCGTCCGCCCGACGCTAACAGAAAGCTCTGCTGCAAGGCTGAGCGTCCCTGTCCAGCCGGGTGTCATCACGAGCGAGCCCGTTGCGATCGTGGCTTCCTCCCAAGCGGCTCCGCCAATCTGTGCAAGGCGTGCGAGCCGCTCTTCAGCCGCGGCAATCACCTGTGGCGACGCGTCCGGCAACAGGACGACGACGACGTCTGGCCTCAGCGAAAGCAACGCCTCCTGATCGAGCGTCGGCCAGCTCGTGTAGTCGTCTGAGACGGCGTTCTCACCGCCGACGTGCCGAATGAGGTCGTCGATGTAGTTGTCACGACCGGCGACAAAACTGACTTCCGGATCGAGCGCGACGAGTATTCGTGGCCGATCGAGCGGCTCGCCGACGGGCGCGAATGCCTCCAGCTCGGACGAAAACGATGCTGACGGATCGCCGACGCCGGCCGCCTTGGCGATGCGTGAGATCACCTCGGTCACGTCCGCCAATCGACGCACCGCCGCCGGCACGATCGTGATGTCCAGCTCCTCGGCGGCCCGTCGGTCGGAATCGGTCAGCAGTCGCTCATCGGTTCCGATCAGCAAGAGGTTTGGGCGGACTTGGGCGAGCCGCTCCCAGTCGATGCCCAACGCATTTCCCGCGACGGGCAGGTCGGCGAGTTCAGGCGCATCGTCGTAGCTGCTTCGGGCAACCAGGTTCGCCTCAAGCCCCATGCGTCGGACGATGTCGGTCGCCGATGGAGCGGCCGATGCGATTGAAGTCGACGTCTGCGGGCCGGCACGACTGACGGCTGGCGGCGAGAGCTGCCACGCTGCAAAAAAGAGCGTCGCAACCAGAAGTGTGGCGATGCAGAGCATCCACATTGGTCGTCGCCACATCACGGGGTATGTTATCGGTCGACGTGGCGAATACAGGCAACAAGTCGGGCAAACGTAAGAGCCGCCAGCAGCGCTTGCGTGAGCGACACAAGGCACGCACGGTCCAGGCCGAGGTCGTGAGACGATCGACGTCGCCTGAAACCGACGATTCCGCCCCGTCGCCGGCTGACGTCGATCGCCCCGCTGAGTCGGCTGAAGACCAGGACGAAGTCGTCTCACACGAAGAGACGCCCGACCACGAGCCGCCGACTGAAGAGACGGCCATCCAGCAGGTAGAGGCCACGCCCAAGGAGCCTGAGGGCTTCGTCGGCAAGCTCGTCGGCAGCGGCAGGCCCGAGGTCGACGGCGATACAGGACTCGTCCACTACCGCCAAAAGCCCGGACTGCTCCGGCCCTTCGCCAGGCGTGCCTATCAGCGTGACGCGACGCTGGCGAGCATCAAGAACGGCTTCGACAACCTGTCGGACCTCATGGGCGACATTCGCGACGGGCTGGACGACTCCGTCGAGCGTCAGGGCGAGCTCTTGGAGCAGCTCCAGTGGCTCCCGACGGTCGCCCGACAGAACGCCGACAACGCCAAGGAGCTTCGCGAGCAGTTCTCCCGAAGCAACGATCTTGCCGGCGAACATCTCAAGCTCCAGAGCGAGTCGCTCCGCACGCAGGCCGAAAGCGTCAAGGCCCTCCGCGACCAGATCAACGGCCAGCGTCAGCAGAGTGACAAGCTCAACGACGTCTTGGGCAAGATGAGCCGCGAGTCGCGCGACCAGAAGCGCGAGGTCGACGACCTGCAGGTCCGGCTGGACAAGATGCGCGAGAGCGACCAGAGCATCGCCGACAACCTCGGCGGCGTGGCCGGTGCGCTTCGGCACGTTTCCGAACGCACGGCCGCTCAGGGCGAGGTGATCGTCAAGATGCAGCAGACGATCGACGAGCGGACCCGTCGGCTCGAAGAGGAGACGGCCAAGCGGTCGCGATCCCAGAGCCTGCTCGTTGTGCTGTCGCTCCTCCTAGCGGTGGCCGCTCTGGGCGCGGTTGCGGCGGTCGGATATCTGTACCTGCGCGAGACCGGCACGTTCGGGTGATCGCCAAAGCCGCGTTCCGAGCATTTCCGTCGTAAGCTGCGGCCGTGGCACCGCGGGAAGAACAGTCGCGGCCGCCTCGCAAGCAGCTTGACACGCTGGCATTCGCCGCATTTCCAGAGACGCAGGTCGGTCTGATCGATCGTGCCCGGCATGACCAGTCTTCGATGCGTCGGCAGGCCCTGGGCGAGTGGTACGAGCTGTACCACGATGCGATCCGGACGCGCCTTCTGCTGCGTCATCGGCTGGCGGTCGAAGACGCAAAGGACGTCGCCGCGGCCTTCGTCGCCAAGGCGGTCGAGGATGGCCGAGTCCTCGCTTCGTACGACCGCGACGGTGGTAGTCAGTTCCGAAGCTACCTGATCGCTTCGATCGACAACTTCGTCCGCGACTGGCATGACGCACGCCAAAGACTCAAACGCGGCGGCGCAGCTGGCGTGGGCAGCTTGCCAGAAGATGCTGTTGCGATGAATCACGCCGATGGTCGCGGGGATGCCGTCGCAGCTGACGAGGCGTTTCACAGAGCATGTGTTCGATCGTGCATCGACGCCGTCCTCGATCAAATGCGTCGCCAGTACGAGGAGTCTGGCGAGCCGTTTCGGTGGATCGTCTTCGACCGCCTGGTGCTTGGTCCCGAGCTTCGCAACGAGGCCAAGCCGCCCTACGCCAAGGTCGCCGCAGAAGTCGGAATCAACTCGCCTTCGAAGATCGCGGGCATCTGCACCAACGCCAAGCGGCTGTTCGACCGCATGCTGCTGGAGGCAGAGGGCCTGACGGGCGCAAGCGACGACGAGCGGCTCCGGGCCCGGAAGTCGCTGCTGGCTTACGTGGCCGAGCCAGCCGTTCGAGCCGGGGCATTGGCATGAGCCACACCTTCCTGTCGAACGATGCCGCGGATGCTGACTCGCTGCTGGACGATGATGCGTCTGACGTGCTGGAGGCCCTCTGGCAAGCAAGTGCAGCGGACGAGCTGGGCGCGGCGTACGCAGAGTCCTTGGCCACGGGCGAGGCAACGCACATCACAGAGCAGCTGGAACCACTGGCTGCCGCCCACGTCCCGATTGGCAAACTGCTCGAGGATCCACGTCCGCAAGACGGGGCGGGTCATGTGCTGCGTGAGCTTCGGCAGTGGTTCAAGTTGCAGCTCAGCGAAGCGCAACACCGGCTGTTGCCGCGGCGCGTTTGCTGGCTCCTGTATCTCGCCACGGTCGCGGCTGCGCTTCGCTACGACGTTCTGGATCCCGTTCGCAATGGACCGATGTCGAAATCACCGCGGCAGCAGATTGGCCAGCAACTGCACAAGGCGTCCGCCGAGCAGTGGATTCCGGAGACGATCCGTCGGCAACTGTCGGCCCACGCGACGGCTCTCAGCGCCGAAATCTGACCTCGAGCGTCGCGGCAGCACCGGGCTCGACCTCGACGTCGAAAACCTCGCGGCCGCTTTCGTCGCTGACGATGTACTGACCCCAGACGTCTCCGCCGACGCGGGCACTGACCGTCATCGCTCGGCTGGGCGTCCAGTCGACACCGACATCCAACCGAACGGCCTGCTGCTACAGGATGCCGTCGCTCTGGAGTCGGAAGTTATTACCGATGAACTCGCCGCCGACGCTCAGGGCGATATCGCTGCCGAACCGATATCCCGTCCGAGCACCGAGACCCTCGGATGTCAGGAAGAACGCGTCGTCGCCGTAGTCGACGTTGATCGCCAGCAGCGGCACGACGAAAAAGCTGTCGTCCAGCAGGTAAAACGCGACGACGCCGGTCGTGACAACGACGTTCCGATTAAACTCGCGCCGATATCCGATGAAGCCGCCGGGGATGAAGGCGTCGCCCACATCGGCACCGTCTTCGAACTCGAACGCAAGAAACGCACCGGCCGCGAGGCTCGACTGCTTGTCGAGCGCAACCGAGACTCGCGGGTTGAAGCTGAAGACGTACGCGTCTTCCAGAAGATCATCTGGCAAACCAACCGCCCTTCCCTGTGGCCCGAGGTTGTCCAGGTCCCACGAGTGGTAGCGAAAGGTGAAGGACCCAGCGACACTGACCAGCGGCCCGGTGATGTCCTGCGGCGAAGCCGGTCGCGAACCATCGAGCGAGAGAAACCCGCTATCGAACCCGAGACTGGCCCCAGTCGTGAACCGATCCGCCGAACCGCCGCCATCCTTGAAGTCGGTGTCGAAGACGGAGCGAACAAACGTGCGGGCGGACTGCGATGCGCCCGGAATGGCAAACGGCGGCGGAGTCGCAGCCGGCGGCTCGACCTCACCATTCGCAGGCAACGTCGTGGACTCAAGCTGGGCCATCGCTGGCGTCGCGGCAAAGAGAAGTCCGACGACAACAAGGCGGCGAAGCATGGCGGGTTCTAGCCTGACAACAGCGCCGGAGCAAGCTGACAAGGCCAGTTTCGCAAACGACTGTTTGTCACATGACCCAATCACGTCGTCTCATTGAGGATTGATGAGTCCGGACCTTGCCATTCGATTCCTCGCGGCGTTGCTGATCGACGCGTTGCCGGTCGTCGCCGTCATGGCCGTCGCATCGATCGGCGTTGCCGCGCTGTTGCGACGGGCGATGCCGGGCGAGCCGAGGTCGCTCATCACGGCCACCGCGTTCGGGCTTGTCGTCGCGTGGCTCGTCACCGCCGGACATCTGCTGGGCCTTGCTGGCTGGCTGAACGCGACGTCTGCCTCGCTGCTTTTGGTGCTGCCGAGCCTCGGCTTGCTGGGACTCATCGGTCAACGGTTGCCAACGACGAAGGCGTGGAAGCCCAGCGCGTCGCATGGGATCTGGCTTCTGCCGACCGCGTCGCTGTTCGTCACGCTCGTCGCGGCCAGCCTTCCGCCGGGCATGTTGTGGGGCGGCGAGCCCAACGCGTACGACGTCCTGAGCTACCACCTTCAGATTCCACGCGAGTGGCACGACGGTGGGCAGATCATCCCGCTCGAACACAACGTCTTCAGCCGCATGCCGCTGGGGAATGAGGTTCTGTTCCTGATCGCGATGCACCTTCGCGGCGGCCCAGCCGACGCGACGCTGGCGGTGCACTTCGTCAACGTCACCCTGTCGATCGGCTCGACACTCGCCTGCTTCGCCGCCGTTCGCGCTACCGGCGGGTCACGGCAAACGGCGGCAATCGCAGCGACGCTCTTCGCCTGCACGCCGTGGGTCATGATGTTGTCGAGCATCGCGTACAACGAGCCGCTCTACCTGCTGGCGACGTCGTTGACGGCGGCCTGGCTGCTCCGGGCGGTGAACGCCGGGTCAGTACGTGGTGCATTCCTCGCCGGACTGTTTGCGGGTCTCGGGTTCACAGCGAAGTACACAGCGCTCCCGATGCTCATCGTGCCTGCAGGTGCAGCACTTGTTGAGGGACTCGTGCTGACGCCGAAGCGGAAGCTTCGGGTCGTTGACCAGCGTGACATCGCCCCCGACCTGAACCCGAAGCTTCCGCTTCGGCGTCCGTGGCTTGTCTGCGTCCTCGCATTCGTTGCAGCATCGCTCCTGCTACCGCTGCCATGGCTGGTCCGTAACACCGTCTGGCACGGGTTCCCGACGTCACCAGTCGTGGGCGGAGTGGACGATTGGTCAAACGAGCAGGTCGATCGATTCGCCCGAGCTCACGATGCCACGATTACGTCAGCGCCGTCCGCGTTGTGGTCAGAAGTGCTCGCCAATGGCAGGTTCGGCTACACGCTCTTACCTCTCGGAATCGTCGGACTCGCGTTGCTCGCCAGCCGCGGGCTTACAGCCCGCGGTTCGAACGGAGAGTCGGGTGACGTCGCGTCGTCAGGAAACCGGCGGGCTGTAAGCCCGCGGCTTGGAGAGTGGTCGAACGCCGTGGTGCTCTTGACGCTCACGCTGTTTGCCATCGCCGTCTGGGCAACCGCGACACACCTCATCGGTCGGTTCCTCGTCGTCCTGATCCCGACGCTCACTATCGCCGCCGCGCTGGGGCTCGGGCGATGGCCGAAGCTCGCGACACCGCTTGCCGCCCTTGCCGCAATCATCGGGCTCGTCCACGTCGTCGCCTTGCACGACGCCGACAACGACCGCATCGGGTGCGGGCTCATCGGCTTGCTCGGCGACGGCCGATCGACGCTCGTCGGCGTCACGGGGCAACCGACCTTCCAGACGCCGTTCGACAACGACCCCGGACGCCCCGTCTACCTCGTCGGGGATGCGATGGCCTTCGCTTATCCGGTCGACGACTTGCACTATCGAGTCGTCTTCGACGTCCCGCCCGCCGACGATCCGTGGCGAGCCTGGCTCGGAGACGCCCTCGACACGGCACCCGACGACGCGATCATCGTCGTCAACCCGTCCGAAGTCGCCCGGCTGGCCCGAACCTACGGCACACCGACCTTCGCGACCGAGCCACCCGCGAGGCTCCTGACGATGGGCGAATTGCGACAACACCTCGCGTCCGACGCGGAATCGCCCTCCCAGCCGCGCCTACCGTGACGGCCCGATGTCGCGACGAACGGAACGGCTAGCCAGCGCGATCAAGCAAGAGGTGATGGAGGTCATCCAGCGCGATCTGTCCGACCCGCGCCTGGACGGCACCCTGCCGAGCGTCCACCGCGTCAAGGTCTCCGAAGACCTGTCGACGGCCGACGTGTACATGGTGCTCATGGGCACGCCCGGCAAGCAGTCCGCCGGCCTGGCCGCGTTGCAGAGCTCGGCCGGCCTCATGCGGACCAAGCTCGGCAAGTCGCTGCACCTTCGAACCGTGCCGCACCTGCGGATCCAGCTCGACGAGGCGTATCGTCGCGAGGTGGAAGTGCTTGAGCTGATCAACAAGGCCAGCAGCGAGTATCGCGAAGACTCTGACGACGGTGAGATCGCCGCGGAGGCCGCCGAACGATGAAGAACGCGGCCAAGCTCGCGCCATTGCTCAAGGCGCTTCCGAAAAAACTCGCCAAGAAGCACCCGCCGTCGAAGTTCTACGACGACGAGGTCGCCGAAACGAAGGACCCTCTCAAGTCCTTGCTCTTGGGTGCCCTTCGCTACGAGCTGCCGGAAAAGTCGGCCCGCGCTGCCCTCAAGCGGCTGGACGACACCTTCGTCGACGCCAACGACCTTCGCGTCGCGACCGAGCTGGAGGTGGCCGACGTGCTGGCGGAGGAGATGGACGAACCGACCGCCCACCGCAAGGCAATCCTGATTCGCATGCTCCTCAGCAGCGTGTTCGACACCGTCGGGCGACTCAGCCTCGACACCGTCGGCGGACAGAGCCGACGCGAGATTCGGCCCGCCCTCAAGAAGGCGCTCGGCGTCGATGACATGGACGACGCGTACTACGTCGAAGCCGCCTACGCCGAGTCCCACATCGCCCTCTTCGCTTTCGATTTCGGCGTGCTGCCGATCGATACGCCAACGCACGAACAGCTCGTTGCCAACAAGGTCATCGCCGCCGAGGCCGACCTCGCCGACGCGTCCAAGTTCTGCGAGCTGAACCTGAAGGTCGAAGACTGCCGCAGCCTGTTCGCAAGCCTGCGCCAGATGCAGAAGTAGAGAGCTTGAAGGAGGAAGCCTGGAGTTCCGGCCTTCTAGCTTCAAGCTTCCTCCTTCAAGCTTTCTCTCCCTCCGCCCATGTCCGTCCTCCCCACCGACACCCTCCGCCTCGGCCTGCCGAGCGGGCCGATGCAGTCGTCGACCTACGAGCTCTTCGACCGCGCCGGCTACCACATCCGCGCTCGCGACCGCAGCGTCTTCCCGGCGATCGACGACCCGAAGATCTCCTGCGTCCTGTTCCGTGCCCAGGAAATGTCCCGCTACGTCGTCGACGGCCTCGTCGACTGCGGCCTGACGGGCCACGACTGGATCGTCGAAAACGGCAACGCCGACGACGTCATCGAAGTCTGCGAACTCACCTACAGCCGCGCGACAAGGCAGCCCGCCCGCTGGGTGCTTGCCGTCCCGCAGGAGTCGCCGATCCAAAAGCCCGAGGACCTCGCCGGCAAGCTCGTGGCGACCGAGATCGTCAACACCGTCCGCCGCTACTTTGAAGGCAAGGGCATCACCCCACCCCCCCGCACCGAGTTCTCCTGGGGCACGACCGAGATCAAGGCCCGCATCTGCGACGCCATCGTCGACCTGACCGAGACCGGCAGTTCCATCCGGGCCAACAACCTCCGCATCATCGACACGCTGCTGACGAGCACGATTCGCTTCATCGCCAGCAAGGAAGCGTGGGCCGTCGACTGGAAGCGGGAGAAGATGGAGAACATCGCGATGCTCCTCACCGGGGCCATCGCCGCCCGCGGCAAGGTCGGCCTGAAGCTCAACATCGACGGCGACAAGCTCGCCGAAATCGTCGAGATGCTCCCCGCGCTTAAGAGCCCCACCGTCAACGAAACCCACGACGGCGGCTACGCGGTCGAGGTCATCATCGACGAACACCTCGAGCGCGACCTGATCCCCCAGCTCAAACGCCACGGGGCGACCGAGATCTTCAGCTACCCGCTGAACAAGGTGATCCCGTAAACTCCGACCATGCCCTCGCCCTTCCCCGGCATGGATCCGTACTTGGAGAACCCGCGGATCTGGCGGGAGGTTCACCACCTGCTCATCGGCAACATCAAGATCCAGTTGTTGCCTTCGCTGCCCGACCCGTACTACGCGGTTCTCGAAGAAGACCTCTACATCCACGAACCGCCCGCCGAGGATCGACTGTTCGCAAGAGCAGACGATGCCATCATCCTGACCGACGAGCCGGGCGGCCGATCCGTCGAGACGACGGCGGTGTCGTCCAAGGCGTCGCTGACGATGCGCATTCCAGTCATCGACCCCGAACTGCCGGAACGCCTTCAGAACATTGAAATCCGCACGGCCAGCAACGACCGCGTTATCACGGTGATCGAACTGGTGAGCCGCACCAACAAGCTCGGCGGCCGGCGGCAGTTCATCGAAAAGCGACTCAACCTCCTTTCGGCGGGCGTCAACCTGCTTCAGATCGATCTTCTCCGCGTCGGCGAAACCCTATTGCCGCAGGAGTCGCCGCCGCACGACTACAGCGCGATGTTGACGCGAGGCTACGAACCGACCGCCGACGTCTGGATGTGGACGCTGCGTGACAAGCTGCCGATTCTGCCGGTGCCGTTGGCGAACGACGACCCGGACATCGTCCTCGACCTGCGGGCGGCCCTGGACATCACCTACGACGCCAGCCGCTACAGCCCGCGCATCTACCGCCACGCCCCTGACCCGCCGCTGGCGGAGGACCTCGTCGACTGGGCCGATGCGCTCGTGCCATCGGCGAGTTGAGCCGGCGGCTTGGTGGATGGCCATTTACTCAGGCGGATCGGAATCTGCGCCGCCATTGTCGAGATGCTCCCCGCCCTTAAGAGCCCCACCGTCAACGAAACCCACGACGGCGGCTACGCGGTCGAGGTCATCATCGACGAACACCTGGAGCGAGACCTGATCCCGCAACTCAAACGCCATGGGGCGACCGAGATCTTCAGCTACCCGCTGAACAAGGTGATCCCGTAGAGGATGTCCGAGAAGCGTCCCCCTCTGTCATTCCGAGCGGAGTGAAACGGAGTCGAGGAACCTCGGGCGCTTCAGCTGATCGAGAGGCCGGCAACCATTCGCGATCGCCCCGGTCACGCGAGGTCCCTCGGCTGCGCTCGGGATGACGGAGTGGGCTTCTGAGACACCCACTCAGCGGCGCAGGGCTCACTCCGCCTTTTCGACGTCCTTCTCGATCGAGAAGTCGGGGAAGAGCACCTTTCCGAGTTGTCCGATCGTGCCCACGATGTTGCCGGTGAAATCCTTCGCCCATTTCGAGGCGTCGAGCAGACCCTTGGCGGAAACGGAGTACCAGCGACGGCTCGGCTCTTGCTTCGTCGCATGTTTGACGACCTTTTCGTAGAGATCGGTCGCCTCCTCCTGCTCGTCCTCGGACAAGTAGGTGAGCAGCGACTTCACATCCTTGTCCAACTGTTCCAGCAGGTCTTTCCGCTCGCCAGCCTGCTGTTGCTGGATCATGTTCGTGCAGTTTTCGAGGCTGTGCCCGACTTGCGAGTTGATCACGTCACCTGTCTTGACTGGTTGAAAGTCTCTCATCTTGTCTCCTTTCACGAGGTCACCCATCACGGTCACGTTCATCGCCTGACGACGCTCCTCTTCGCGTTCGGCCATCGCAGTACCGCGAATGCACCCGAGCGCCTCGGCGATGTCGACTTCGATCAGGTCGCTCTGCTTGGCATCCGCTGGGAAAAGGTGCTTTCGAATCCCTCTGTCTTCAAGTGTGCGGAGAAACTTGTAGCTAAGAAACGGTGCTTCTGGATGTTCCGGCACCGGGATCAACTCTTCGACCGCGTCGAGCCCCGTGACGGCCTCATGGAGCTCCTCGAACTTGAACCGCACGCGGTCGAGGGCGTCGCGTCGCTGACTTCCACGACCACCGACAACGGAAATTTCGACCTTCCGAAGTCGCTTGTCCCCAATGACGCGGACGCGGCAGTCGCCGATCTCCAGCACACACCCTTTCCGCCAGGGCGGCGGCGCTTTGCTGTGCAGGTTGTGCGTTCGGGCGATAAAGGTCGGAATGAGCCCGGGCGGAAGGACGGGGTAGCGGTACAAGAACGGCAGCGAGTCGCCCGGCCAATCCATCTTCGGCTCTCGGTCTTCCAGGAGCAGTGGGATGAACATCTTGCCTTCCCCGGTGTCATAGAGCTGCGAAAAGCGTCGCATCACCTTCTCGACGAGGCGGTGACTCCCGACCGGGTGATTCAGTTCCTTACTGATACGAGCAAAGTCGGCTTCGCGGACGAGTCCCCCGCGCTTCTTGAGCGTCTCGTCACCCAGAACTCGATAGACAGCCTCGGTCACCCACTCCGGATTGAGAATCGCCGTCTGACGGAGCGTCGGATCGTCGTCTTCCTCGTTGTCTGGAAAGTAGCGGACCGTTCCTAGCTTGTCCCACGTGTTGAGGAGTCCGGTTTGCAGTCTGCTGTTCGTCACGTCGGTGTCGCCGCAGAGCTGCGTGTATTCCTCGAGGGTCAGGGTTGGACGATCCAGTTCCTCCAGCTTCGCCTTGAGCTTCATCACGTCCGGGTGCATTTCCTGTCTGGCGTCGGGCAGCTTCCACACCTCGGCCAAAAGGGTCTTGCGTAGCTCGTCGATCCCGAAACCGGCACCTTTGCCCTTGTTGGGCCCGTCCTTAGCGTCCTGGCATTGCGTGCGAATGAACCCACGGAGCATCGGGTGAAACTTGCGGATCAGCTCGTCCTCGCTCGGCCCGCCGGTGGGGTTCTCGTCGTGCTTGTTGATGACAATCCAGACGGGTGAACCATCGCCGAACGTTTTTGCCGTTTCCAGCCACTCCTCGAGGTCCGCATCCACACGCGTGTCTTTCCGGGCCGTCGTAACCAGGACATACACGGCCCCCTTCGTCAAGAAAAAGCGGTGCGTCGCCTTGTAGATTTCCTGTCCGCCGAAATCCCAGAGGTTAAGGCGGAACGGCTCACCATCGTCCGCCAACTCGCCGTCCCGGGTCGTCAGCGGCAGCACCTCCTGCGTGATGCCGTCGGTTTGCTCGAAGTTGGGCGTCGGCGTTCCATGTTTGAGGGCATGGATGAGGCTCGACTTGCCGGACTCCGGCTGACCGAGGAAGAGCACTTTGGCTTCGTTGAGCGGCTGGACTTCACCCCGAGACCGAGCTTCTTGTAACGACAGCGCGTAAGCGATGATTTCGGATGGCGGTGCGGCTTCCTTACGTTTGAGAACAATTTCCATCCATGTCGGTCCGAGCACTTCCGTGGGCAGAGAAAACGCAGGGTTTGCGTGTACACAGAACTCCGCTAGTCGCTTGAGAGTTCGTAACCCTTCGGGCAGAGACGTGAGATTGTTGTTCTCGAGGACCAGCTCCCGCAACGCCTTGAGCTGCCCAATCTCAGTCGGCAGCGACGTGAGCTGGTTGCCGTTGAGGTACAGCTTCTCCAACGACTTGAGCTGCCCAATCTCAGACGGCAGCGACGTGAGCTGATTTTCGCTGACAGCCAGCCCGACCATCGCCGTGAGCTGCCCAATCTCCGACGGCAGCGACGTAAGCTGGTTGATGTGGAGATACAGCTTATCCAACGCCTTGAGCCGCCCAATCTCCGACGGCAGCGACTTGAGCTGGTTGTTTCCGAGGTTTAGCTCGTGCAACGCCGCGAGCTGCCCAATCTCAGACGGCAGTGAGACCAGCTGGTTGCTTTGGAGGTTCAGTTCCTCCAATGCCTTGAGCTGCCCAATCTCCGATGGCAGCGACGTGAGCTCGTTCGAGTAAATTACGAGCACCTGCAACGCCGTAAGCTGCCAAATCTCCGGCGGCAGCGACGTCAAACCAAGACCACCGAGATTCAGCTCGCGCGATCGCTTCGCGGCTGCTTTGCGAATGCGGGCCTTGGCTTCTTCATATCCGGTTCGTCCCTCACCCTTGCTCATGGTCGGCGGCAACGTATCAGATAGCTGCGGGCGACTCGAACTCTAGGGCGAAGTTCGCTTAACTCGGTGCATGTCAGACGGCGCTTGGCGGGCTCCGTCTGGAGTCGCGTCATTCGCGTCCTGCGTGGTAAGCGGCTCAGACACAGATGAGAGCAGACCCTTGAGCTTAGTCAACGACGCGTCGACCCTTCAGGACGCACTCCTCGCGGCTGGGTCCGCGACGTTCTCATTCCGGTTCGCCTAGATCTCATATGACTGTGGAGTGGTCTCCGTTGCGTTGTGGCCGGGTGGCGGCCCGAGCAGCGTTGTGAGGTGGTTTTTATTAGCAGGTGTTAGAACACGCGGGAGAATCGGTGATTCGTCTTGAGTGCTCCACCCGCGTGGCCGACATCTGGGGCAGCCCGGCGTCGGACGGCGTGTTCGGCGGGGCAGCGGTGTCAGGCACCGCGAATCACTTCCTCGAAGGAGCGATGACGGTTATGAACATCTACTACCCGACGGAGACGGACGCGACGTTGCTCGCGTGGATCAAGGCGACCAACGCACGGCTGGCAACCCACGCCGAGCTGTACCCGATTACGACTCAGCAAGTCGGCAATCTGGCGTCGGCCGGGGCGCAGTTCGAAATGACGATGGACAAGATTGCGGATCCGCAGTTCCGCAGTCCGCCGTTTGTTGCAGCCAAGCGGGCTGCCGCGGAAAACCTGCGCCGTATCGCAGGACCGATCGTGTCGCAGTTGCGTCGCGACGTGAGTCTGTCGGATCAGCTGAAGCTGGATCTTGGGATCAAGCCGATCGACAAGACGCCGACGCCTGCGCCGACGCCGTCGGAGTCGCCGGTGTTGTCGCTGAAGGCCGCATCGTCGACGGAAATCGGCTTCACCGCCGCCAGCCAGAGCGACGAGACGCGTCGGGCCAAGCCGGCGGGTGTGAAGTCGATCGCAGTGGCGACGTTCGTGGGGGACGAGCCGCCGACGTCGATGGATCAGTGGAACCAGGCGATGCTCTTCGGGCGGACGCGTGGGACGATCACGATGAGCGGCATCATCGAGCCGACAAAGGTGTGGGTGACGGCGTGGTACGTCAACACCCGCAACGTCACCGGCCCGGCCTCGGTGCCGACGAGCGTGCGCCTGCTGGGCACGGGATCGCCTGTGCCGAACCAGGAGCAGACCAGCGGCGAGGAGCCGATGAAGATCGCTGCTTGACGGAGCCGCGGATTCCGTTGGCTTCTAACGCAAAGACGCAAAGTGGGCAAAGGCCGAGCAAAGGTCAGAAAGAGGGTTGGGCCTGATCGTCTGACCCTTCTCTCTTCTTTGCTCGGTCTTTGCCTCTTTGCGTCTTTGCGTTTCAGCCAGCGCGCTCCGCGACCAACGAACGGTTATCACCCTCGCTGGATCAGCGTCGGCGGCGGAGGGCGGCGACGCTGGTCAGGGCGAGGACGGCGGCGGAGGTGGGTTCGGGGATTGGGATGAACGCTGCGCCGGAGAAGATTTCGTTGGTGGTGAAGGCGCTCGGGAAGGCGGTGTAGGTGCCGCCGGTGAGGTCGTACTCGTAGAAGTTGCCGCCCTGGTCGGTGACGAGCCAGAGGGAGCCGTCGCCGTAGGCCAGGCCGTCGATGTCGGTCTCGCCGGCCGGGTAGGAGGCGATGCCCGTGACGACGCCGGTGTCGGGGTCGATGCTGTAGAGGCCCTGTCCGACAGAGCCGGCGACGCTGTCGCTGGTGCCGTAGAGCAGGCCGTCGACGGGATTGAAGGCGAGTCCGCCGAAGTCGTAGAGGTTGCCGGGGTCGCTGAGGTCGACGACGATCTTGGATAAGCCGGTGGCCGGATCGATCGAGTAGATGCCCTCGGGCGACGCGCTAGTGGTGGTGCCAGACGTGTCGGAGCCGTACAGGACGCCGGCGACGGGGTCGAAGGCGAGGCCTACGAAGATCTGGGTGGTGACGCCCTGGTCTGGGCTGAACGCGCCGATGGCGGTGCGTGTGCCGTCGAGGGCGTAGGTCGCGTAGGCGGTGCCTTCGGCGGCGTGGAGGACGCTGCCGTCCCAGGTCAGGCCCCAGATGTCGGCCCCGGTGAAGAGCGCGTCGTAGCTGCCGCTGCCGGGGTTGTCATCGATGAAGACGGGGACCGTCGTGTCGTCGACGCCGACGACAAGGCCGGTGCTCGGAACCTGAGCCAGAGCGGTCGCGCTCATGGCCAACGAAGCCGCAACGGCGGCTGAAAGCGTGCTGCTGTGCATGGTGTCTCTCTCTTCTCAGTAATGGCTTCGGACGTAGCGACGAGGGAACACACAACCCCTCAGAGGCGATGGCGCGAAGCACAGATGGATCTCAACTCTCCCGGTATCTCTTCCCTTGGTGGTGTGGTGTGCCACCGAGCGACGGCTGATCTCGGGAAGCTAGCAAAATGGGGTGTCGATGCAAGCGGAACCGACGCCCGTTCGGCAGCGAGGTGATCGTGGCGTGATCGAGCCGCGGGGAGGGGTGGGTCCGTTGGCTTTGAAACGCAAAGACGCAAAGAGGCGAAGGGCCGCAAAGGACAGAGAGGGAGCAGAGGCGTCCG
Organism: Planctomycetota bacterium; assembly: GCA_038746835.1. Lineage (NCBI taxonomy): Bacteria > Pseudomonadati > Planctomycetota > Planctomycetota bacterium. Next base: position 27,094 of record JBCDKH010000006.1, read on the forward strand.
CTTCGCAACGCTTTCTCTCTTCTTTGCGTTTCTTTGCGCCCTTTACGTCTTTGCGTTGAGCACTCGGCCGCCCCTATCTTCAGCCATGGCCGGTCACTCCAAATGGGCGAACATCAAGCACAAGAAGGCGGCGATCGACAAGAAGCGGGCCAAGGTTTGGGGCAAGATCGCCAAGAAGCTCATGGTCGCGGCCAAGTCGGGGTCAGACCCGCGTGACAATCTCAGCCTGCGCTATGTAATCGACGAGGCCAAAGCGGCGAACATGCCCAAGAACACGATCGAGAATGCCGTGGCCAAGGGGGCCGGCGAGCTCGGGGCGGAGAACTACGAGGAAGTCGTCTACGAGGGATACGGCCCGGCCGGCGTGGCGGTGCTGGTCGAGGTGTTGACCGACAATCGGGCTAGAACGGCGCCGGAGCTGCGGAACGTCTTCAGCAAGGCCGGGGGATCGCTCGGGACCAGCGGCAGCGTCGCGTATCAGTTCGAGAAGCAAGGCATCTTCGCCGTTCCGGCCGAGGGCGTGGACGAGGAGAAGCTGATGGAAGTCGCCCTGGAGGCGGGGGCGAGCGATGTCTCGGCCGAGGACGGCCTGTTCGTCGTGCTGTCGCCGATGACGGAATACGCGCAGGTGAAGGATGCCCTGGACGCGGCCGAGATCGGCGTCGAAAGCAGCGAGCTGGCCAACGTCGCCCAGAACACGATCGACCTGGATGAGGAGGGTGGCCGGAAGGTCATGAACCTCATCGAGGCGCTCGAAGACAACGAGGACGTCCAGACCGTCAGCCACAACGCCGGCCTGCCCGAGAGCCTGCTGGCCGAGTAGCAGCATCGCCGTCGGAATGACGTATCGACGGCTTCAGGATCATCGGCGAAGCTTGCGGTCGTGCGAGAGGATTCTCGGCCGAGCCGCGTCCTGCTGTGCCTCCGCTGGGGCATCGGCGACGTCGTCATGGCAACGCCGAGCTATCGCGCGCTGCGACAGCGGTTCCCGAGTGCGCAGATCGTCGTCCTCGGTGCGAAGCCTGCCACCGACTTCTTCGATGCGGACGATGTCGCGGACGACGTGCACGCCGTGCAGGACTTCGGCGTCGCGCACTGGGGCGATCGTTCGGCAGAGGCGAGTCGACGACTGACCGAGTGGTTCGACGGCCGCCCTTCGTTCGACTGGATCGTCGACGCCCTGCACGCAGCGCCGGCAGTCCAGGACGTCCTGCGCGAGCAGTCCGGCAACTGGCTCGACGGGCACCAGCCGACGCAGCACCGCCTGACGCGCGAGGGCATCGGGCTGACAGAAGCTGTCAACCGCGCGGCCGAGGTCGGCTGGGGCTTTCCCGTCGCCTCGCCGGGCAAACCTCGCGTGAGCGTCCGACGCGAGGACGACGTCTGGGCGGACGAGCAGGTGCAGACCACGCCCGGCTCGATGACGGCCGTCGCGCCGGTCGCGTCGATGCACCTCAAACGCTGGCCCGCCGAACGCTTTGCGGCGGTGTGCGATGACCTGCTGCACGACGGGCCCGTGCTGCTCTTCGTTGGGCCCGAGCGGGATGTCGCCGACGAGGTGCTGTCACACATGCGTTCGCCCGAGCGTGTCCGGATCGTCGGCCCGGAGCACCTCCTGCGTCAGGCCGCCCTGCTGAGACGCTGCGATCGGTTTCTGGGCAACGACACGGGCCTCATGCACATGGCCGCGGCGATGGGCGTGGCGACGGTCGGTCTCTTCGGCCCGACGAGTCGACGCATCGTCCTCCCGCGGCACGCCCCGTCGATTGGACTGGGCGACGCGCGAGACTGCCCGCACTTCAACGACCAGCAACTCGACATGCCCGCCTGCTGGGCGGCGGGTCACTGTCTGCACAGTGAGCCACGGAGCTGCATCGACCGCATTTCCGTCGATGACGCGCAATCGAGCCTGAGACGCGTCGGCGGGGACGTGCGACTCCCTGTTCAGGTCACCGGCAGCGGCAGCCAGAGCGTTGTCGGCCAACACCCGCCGGCATAGCGTGCCATCGCCGCACGCCGACCGAGGCGGCGGGGCTCTGCCCTTCCCTTCCACCGCCACCTTCCGCATGCGACTGACCGACATCCTGAAGCCGGAGAACGTCAAGCTTCCCGTCGAGGCAACCGACAAGGCCGGCGTGATCGACGAACTCGTCGACCACCTCCAAGCCAACGGCGATCTCGAGGACGTCGAGAAGGTCCGCACGAGCGTCCTGGAGCGCGAACGGACCCGCACCACCGGCATCGGTGACGGCCTTGCCATTCCTCACGGCAAGACCACGGGCGTCGCGTCGCTCGTTACCGCCTTCGGTCGCTGCAAGGAACCGGTCGACTTCGAAGCCATCGACGGCCGACCCGTTGAGCTCGTCTGGCTGCTGGCCAGCCCGACGGACAAGACCGTCCCGCACATCAACGCCCTGGCCCGGATCAGCAAGATCATCGCCAAGGCCGACGTTCGCAAAAAGCTTCTGGCTGCCGAGACGCCCCGCGCGATTTACGACATCGTCGCTGAGGAAGACGAGAAGCTTTAAGCCGTCCGCGTCGTACGCTTGTTCACATGTATTCCGACGTCGGTTTCGAGCCACGCAACGTCGGCGACGTCGACGTCGTCTATCACGAGGGAAAGTTCCACCTCTTCCACCTCGTTCTCCCGAACCACGATTACATCGCCCACGCCGTCAGCGATGATGGCCTCAACTGGCGCCGCGTCGAAAACGCGCTGTTCATCGGCAACCCGGGCTCTTGGGATGACGACGCGCTTTGGACCATGAACGTCAGCGGCGACCCGGACAAGCCGGGCTGCTGGCGCATGTTCTACACAGGGCTGAGTCGCCGTGAGCGCGGACGCGTGCAACGCATCGGGTTGGCCGTCAGCGATGACTTGATCCACTGGAAAAAGGTCAACGACGGCGTCTACCCGATCGACGTCGCCCGCGGCGGGGAGACGTTTTACGAGAGCTCGCTCCACGAAGGGCGCAAGTGGGTCAGCTTCCGTGACCCGCTCTTCTTCTGCGACGGCGGCAAGCGGTGGCTGCTCGTCAGTGGACGCGTGAAGCACGGCCCGGTGATTCGGCGTGGCTGCGTATCGCTCGTTGAGGAAGTCGAGCGCGACAAGTGGGAGTTCCGCCCGCCGCTCTACCACCCGCGGCGATACGACGATGTCGAAGTGCCGGGCCTCTTCAAGCTCGGCGGCAACTACTTCCTGCTCGGCAGCATTCGCGAAGACGTCAAGGTGCGCTACTGGTACAGCGAGACTCTGCAGGGCCCGTGGCGGAACTACTTCGACAACGTCCTCCTGCCGCAGGGCAACTACGCCGCCCGAACGTGCGTGTATCCGCTCGAAGCCCAGGAGGTTGACGACGACGGCCGGCTGCGGGGCGAATCGCCGAGCACGAACGACGTGTGCGACCTCGACGGCTGCGGCAGGCTGGTCTTCAACTTCTACTTCACCGGCTCTAGCCCCGCGGCCAGCAAGTGGGGTCAGGCCCGCAACCTCATGCCGCCGCCGAAGCGGCTCGTTACCCACGAGGACGGCCGGCTTCTGCTCAAGAGCTTCGACGGCTTCGACAGAGCCGTGCGCCGGCAGCTGCACGCGTCCGACCTCGGTCCTCTCCGTCCGATCTCCGGCAACCCGGACAGTCGCGTCGGCTCCAACGAGATCGACTGCTGGTTTGGCAGCGATGCGGGCTTTGAGACCTTTTTGCTCCAGGGCGCGCACCGCGACTTCCGTCTCCGGGGCAAGCTCAGCCTCGAAGGCCGTGGCAAGTGCGGCTTCGTCTTCCGCTTCGACGAGCCGACCACTAGCGGCTACTACCTCTCACTCGACCTCCAAAAGGGTCTTGCTCAGCTTCGGTCCTGGAAGAGCAACTACCACGAAACGCCCGGCATGACCGACGCCGGCCCCGGGACCGAACCCGGCGTCGGACACGCAGGCCCGGCCGTCAGCCTCGACGAAGGCCTCGGCGAGAACGCGTTCAACTTCCGCGCGATTCAGTCGGGCAACTTCCTCACCAACCGCACCGGTCCGTGGGACTTCGAGCTGCTGGCTTACGGCAAGTATCTTGAGTTCAGCGTCGACGGCTACGTTCGGCTGTCACTCGTCGACGACACCTTCCGTGACGGCCGGCTCGGCTTCTACGCCGAGACCGCGCAGATCCGCGTCGAGCACTTGGAACTCGACCACCTCTACCCGCCCCACGACGAAGCCGCGGCCCTCACGCCGTGACGCCTAGCGTGAAACCGCCGGGGCGTAGCTCAGCTTGGCAGAGCGCCTGCTTTGGGAGCAGGAGGTCGCACGTTCAAATCGTGTCGCCCCGATTCAATCTCTTTTCACGATGAACAACGATCAACGGCTCGATCTCGCCGTCCAGGCTGTCGTCCGGGCGGCTGAGGTGTGTGAGGCGGTGCGGAAGCAGCTCGTCGCCATTGACAAGCACGACAAGGGAGACCGCTCGCCCGTGACGGTGGCGGACTTTGCGAGCCAGGCGGTCATCGCCCAGGTGCTGGCCGAGGCAGGTCTGCCGATTGTGGCGGAGGAGTCGTTGGCGGAGCTGGACGAAGCGAGCGAAGACCTGCGCACCAAGGCGGCGGAGGCGTCGGGCATGTCGGCAGACGACCTTCGCAAGCACGTCGCGATGGGCGGCGGCGAGCCGACGGGGACCTACTGGGTGCTCGACCCGATCGACGGCACCAAAGGGTTCCTGCGTGGCGGGCAGTACGCGATTGCCCTCGCGCTCGTCGAAGATGGCCGGCCGACGATGGGACTGCTGGGGTGTCCGCGGTGGGACATCGGCAGGCTGTTCGCCGCGGCGGAAGGCGACGCGTGGACCGCGAGCCTCAGCCGGGCGGAGTCACACCAGCCGATCACAGCGGCAGGGACGAACGAGACGATCCGCCTGACCGAGAGTGTCGAGTCGGGCCACGCCGATCACGACCTGTCGACGCGACTGGCCGAGGCGATCGGCGTGACGGAGGAGCCGCTGCGGATGGACAGCCAGGCCAAGTACGCCGCCGTCGCGAGCGGCGAGGCAGACGTCTATCTGCGCGTGTCGCCAGGCAAGACGTATCGCGAGAAGGTGTGGGACCACGCGGCCGGCGTCGCTGTGGTCGAGGCGGCGGGTGGTCGGGTCACGGATGCCACCGGCAAGCCGCTCGACTTCACGGCGGGTCGCAAACTCGACAACAACACCGGCATCGTCGCCACGGGCGGGCCGCAGTCGCTGCACGATCGCGTGGTGGCGGCGTTGAAGTCGTCGATGTAACTGGCGCCGCTTTTTCGTCCATCTTTCCGTCATCCCGAGCGCAGCCGAGGGACCTCGCAGCATTTCTGCACACGCGTCCGGACGAGGTCCTTCGACTCGCTTCGCTCACTCAGGATGACGGTTGCGGTACCTCTAGGCTGAAGCATGAGCAACACATCACGCTGTGCACTCGTCACTGGTGCGAGTTCCGGAATCGGACGATCGACTGCGGTCGCCTTGGCGGAGGCCGGCTACGCGGTGGCGGTCGCCGCGCGGCGACGTGAGCCGTTGGATGAGCTTGTCGCCGAGATCGAATCGAGCGCCGGCAAGGCCGTCGCGATCACGGCCGATCTGACAAAGCCCGACGACATCCGACGGGTCTGGACCGACGCCACTGAGAAGCTCGGCGGGCCGATCGACTGCCTCATTGCCAACGCAGGCCGGGGCCTTCAAGGCGGCGTGACGACGAGCGACGACACACAGTGGCGGCAGATGGTCGAGCTGAACCTGACCGGCACGATGGACCTGATGCGGCTCGCGGCCGAGTCGATGCGCACCGGGACAGGCGTCCGGGACATCGTCGTCATCGGCAGCGTCGTCGGGGTGAACGTGTCGCCCTTCTCGGCGGTTTACGGGGCGACCAAGTTCGCCATCGGAGCCGCAGCCGAGAGTCTGCGGCGCGACATCGGCAAGGAGGGCATCCGCGTGACGGTCATCAAGCCTGGGATCGTCACGACGGAGTTCCAGGAGGTCGCCGGCTACGACGCGGAGACATTCGGCACGGCCGTCGCCAAGTTCGGCCGGCCGCTGTCGGCAGACGACGTCGCCCGAAGCATCCGGTTCGTCGTCGAGCAGCCCGAAGGCGTGCACATAAACGATCTCATGATTCGCCCGACGGGTCAGGACTATCCGTGATTGGATCCATCGCACGGTGCGGTAGGCTGACCGATACATGAGCACTACGCACCGCGTCATCGTCGACACGGACATCGGCGACGACATCGATGATGCCTTCTGCCTCGCGTTCCTGCTGAAAGCGACGGAGCACTTCAGTTCTGTCTTCATCAAGACCTGCTACGGCGACCCCAACCGTCGCCTCCGCCCGGCGCGGGCGATGATGCGAGCCGCCTACGACGCAGGGCTCGCCGGTGACCATCGCAACGTCGGTGTGAGCAGCGGCGTCGACGACTCACTGGAGATGCCGAAGGGCTACGGAAAGATCGGGACCCGCTATCTGTATGGCGACACGCTGCCTGCCGACTTCTACTACCCTTCGACCTTTGGCCTTTATCCAGGAGATCAGATCGATGCCGCTCTGTCGATCGGCCCACTGACCAATCTCGCGTTGTCGATCCGAGAGGATCAGACTGCGATGGCCAAGCTCCGCCACGTCGTCATGGCGGGCGAGTTCGTGAAACCCGGCTTCATCGAGCACAACGTCCGCTGCGACGTCCCCGCCGCGGCAAAGGCGTTCGCGAGTGGCATCGCGATCGAGGTGATCCCGTGGAGCATCGGGCCGATGACGAAGCTCGTCGATTCTGACATCGTCCGCATCATGAAAGCCGGCAGCACCGGCGACGCGATCTGCCGACTGCTGGTCGACTGGCTGATGGAGTTCTGGGGGACGGTGCCGGGCAAGACGAACATGTACGACCCGATGACGGCCGTCGCGCTGCTGCATCCGGAGTGGTTCGAGTGGAAAACTGGCCGAGTCAGCGTCGACACCTCTCGCAGTGACACGCGTGGGCTCACCACGATCGTCGCGGACTCCGAAGGTCCACATCGCATTGCTACCCGCGTCGACGTCGCAAACGCCAAGGGTCTGCTCCTCGACACGTTGTGCTGCAAGGTCGGCGGCTCGGCGTGAAACAGAGGCGGAGGCTCCTGCCGCTTGCGACTCTGTGCCGACCCGCCGATGATGGCAGGACGTGCTGGGCATTCCTCAATACCTCTGGCGGCTCGTCCCGGCCAACCCGATCATGCTCCGCGTCGTCGGCGTCGGGGGCAAACGCACCAAGGACCTCATCGCCCGCTGCGTCTACCTCGGCCTGCTCATCGGCATCGTGCTCATCACGCTCGTCGGTGCCGACGCGGCCGGCGGTGACCTGGATGAGCTGACGGCGATCAGCACCGAGCTGTTCATCGGGATGAGCTACCTGCAGCTCGCACTCGTCGCTCTGCTGGCTCCCATTTTCACGGCCGGGGCGATCACGCAGGAGAAAGATTCGCAGACGTACGACATCCTGCTCAGCACGCCGTTGACGAACGGCCAGATCGTGCTGGGCACGTTGCTCAGCCGGCTGTTTTTCGTCTTCGCCCTGCTCATCAGTGGCATTCCGGTCTTTGGCATCACGCAGATCTTCGGCGGCGTGGGGATCCGCGAAATCCTGCTCGTCACCGGCGTCGCGGCAGTGACGGCATTGCTGACGGGTGCATTCGCCGTGGCGATCGCAACGTTCAAGGTCGGGACGCGGCGGACGATCTTCAGCTTCTACTTCCTGATCGTCGTCTACCTCGTCGGCGGCTGGCTCATCGACGCCGGGGCCGATCCGACCCACCCGATCTTGGCGGACGGCTCGCGAGCCGAAACCGGCTGGTTGACCGCGATCCATCCCTTCCTGGCACTGCGGAGCATCCTCGACCCGGTCGACTATGCCCCGCCGGCCGTCTCGGAGCTGAGCGAAGGACTTCGCGGCTGGCCGTGGTCGTTCTACTTGTCGAAGCCAGCCGCGTTCTTCATGACGGCGGGGACGCTCGTCTCGCTGCTGCTGGTCGTCCCGAGCATCGTCCTCCTGCGACGCATGGCTCAGTCGACGCTCACGCCGGCCGGTTGGATCAACGAAAAGCTGTCGTTCCTGCCCGGCTTCACGCCGCGGGGCGATCGGCCGGCTCGCAGCGTCTGGAACAACCCGATCGCCTGGCGCGAGGCACGTACCAAAGCGTCGGCCGCCAGGTCGGGACTGCTCCGCTACGCGTTCATCCTCCTCGGCGTCGGCGGTGCGGGGGTCGCGGCGTGGCTCTATGCAAACGAGTCCGCCGAGCCGGACACGTACGTGACGGCTGGTTCGATCAATCCCGTCACACGGACGGTCTTCATCCGTGGCCTGGACGGCGGTACCTACGCACTGTCGCCGACCGTGTCGGTCCGCGTGAACGGCGAGGACGTGACGTTCCGAGATGCGGATCGCCGGCTTGCCGTACAGACCCCGTTGGCTCTGGAGGTCCGCAATGGCGCGCCGACGATCACACGACTCAACCTCAGCGACGTCGGACGGCGGCTCGCACCCGAGACTGCGCGAAACGTGCTGCTAGGCCTCGTGCTCTTGGAGGTCGCGACGATTTTGCTCATCGTCACCAACGCCTCGGCCAGCACGGTGACGCGCGAGCGCGAAGACGGCTCGCTCGACCTGCTGCTCAGCACGCCGATCACGAGTCGTTACTACATCTGGGGCAAGCTTCGCGGGCTCGTGAGCTTTGCCTTGCCCTTGATTGTGGTCCCGGTGGCGAGCATCGCGGCGTTTGTCCTTGCCGACCTGTTCGCCGGTGGCACGCGGCCTCTGGTGTTGCCCGAGTCCTTGCTGACGGTTCCGCTATTGCTGGTGGTAATGGTCGCGTTTGCGGCGATTGTCGGCATGAACCTGTCGCTGCGAACGGGATCGACGGTAAAGAGCGTGATGGCGTCGCTGGGCGTGGTGCTGGGCCTGTTCGCCCTGCTCGGCTGGTGCGGCACGGCCATCGCCGCCAGCGGTGAGGGCGTGACGTTGGCGTTCACGGCGTTCAGCCCGCTGTCGGTCATGATGATCCAGATCGACCCGGCCACCTTCGCCGATGACACCGTCCTGGACCCCCAAGACGGCGGCGTGAACCGCGCTGTCCTGACGCTCTTCACGCTCGTCGCCTGCGGTGCCTACGCCGGCGGCGTCTGGACGCTGTACAAGTCGATGGTGAAAAACTTCGACATGACTATCCGTCGCCAACAGCGCTAACCGCCCGAATGTGTGATGGGTGAAGTTTCCGTGCGTCTGTGGTGTAATGCCGCGATGGTCGCCAATACCAACCTGCTTCGGCCTGCGGAAGAGACGCCGACGGCGTTTTGGAAGAACGCCAACCTCTACTTCGATCGCGTGCACACGCGCATGCATCTGGACGACACGTGGCGTCAGGTGCTGTCATCGCCGAAGCGAATCACGACGGTGAGTTGCCCGGTCCACATGGACAGCGGGCAGATTCAGGTGTTCACCGGGTTCCGTGTCCAGCACTCCAACGTGCTCGGTCCGTACAAGGGCGGGCTGCGCATGGCGGCCAACGTCGCGCGGGACGAAGTCATGGCGCTGGCGATGCTGCAGACGTGGAAGAACGCGCTGGTCAACCTGCCGTATGGCGGGGCCAAGGGCGGCATCATCTGCAATCCCAAGAGCCTCAGCCATCGCGAGCGCGAACGCCTTGTCCGTCGCTTCACCTACGAAATCCACGATGTCATCGGCCCGGACAAGGACATCCCGGCACCTGACCTCGGCACGTCCGGCCAGGAGATGGCCTGGATCGTCGACACCTACTCCAGCATCGTCGGCCACCAAGAGCTTGGCGTCGTCACGGGTAAACCCGTCAGCATTGGCGGCTCGTGCGGGCGTGACGAAGCGACCGGTCGAGGCGCGATGAATGTGCTGCGTCGGTACATGCACGCGGCCGAAGACAAAGGACTCGACGGGCTGAAGATCGCGGTCCAGGGCTTCGGGCAAGTCGGATCCGCAGCGGCGAGGCTGCTTGCAGAACGCGGTTGCACCGTCGTCGCCATCAGCGACCAGTTCGGCGGATACCACAATCCGAAGGGCATCGACGTCGAGGCGGCCACGCGGCACTACGCCGAGACCGGCCAGCTCACCGATCTGCCCGACGTCGAGCCGATGACGAACGACGAACTCCTCACGTGCGACTGCGACGTGCTCATCCCGGCAGCAATCGAGAACACCGTCAACGGTCGCATCGCCGACGGGATCAAGGCACGGATCATCGTTGAAGGTGCCAACGGCCCTACGACGCCGAAAGCCGATCGGATTCTGCGTGACAAGGGCGTCGTCATTCTGCCCGACATCCTCGCCAACGCGGGCGGCGTGACGGTCAGTTACTTCGAGTGGGTCCAGGGCCTGGACGCCTATTTCTGGGACCTGAAGCGCGTGCAGGACGAGTTGCAGAAGGTCATGGAGACCGCATTCGATCGCGTGCACGGATTCGTGCTTCAGGAACGGTGCGACTACCGCACTGCGGCTTACACGCTGGCCGTCCGGCGCGTCGCCGAAGCCTGCGAGCTCAAGGGCCTGTTCCCGTAAGCCGCTGCCCGTTCAGTACGCGAAGCTGATTCCGCCGCCGCCCCATATCTGCGTATCGGCGGCGAGGTCATTGTCGATGCCGTCGGTGTAGTAGACCTGCCCGCCGAGCGTCCACTTGCCGTAGCGGCGGCTGATGTTGAGGAGCGTGTTGAGCTCGTAGGCCGCCAGCAGACCGAACTGGTAGTGCTGAAAGCCCGACCCACTTCCACCGAACAGGCCTTCGAGGTTGTCGACGTACGCGACGTGTCCCTCGTACCCGAGCGATAGCGACGACTCGCCGATCCGTTCATTTCGCCGCGCACCGAACTCGACGTACGTGCCCTCAAAGCTGTCATAGTCGTACGCAGCAAACACGTACGGCCCGAACAGCTTGCCCTCGCCGTCGCCCAGCGCAGCGTCGTTGACGTCCAACTCGACGAAGATCTCCGCGGAGTCGAGTTCGTTGCGATCCGGATAGGTGAAGCTCTGATGCGCGACGACGAACTCGAACAGGTCAGTCTCCCAGCTGAAACCGACTGTCGGGCGAATGACCTGGAAGTTGCTCACGTCATCGCCGCCGGCCGTGTTGGTGCGGACCCGGACGAACGGATCGGGCAGTCGACCCAGATCGAAAGCAAGCTCTGCGGTGATTCCGAGATTGGCGGCGTCCTCGTTGGTCACGGCTTCGACGATCTCAAGCCCGCGGAAGACGTAATCGGTCGAGTAGATCGCCGATGCCGCAAAACCCACGGCACCGTCGTTGAAGCCCGTCCCGGGCGTCTGCAGCGGCGGCGGTCCGTAGATCGTCTCAGGCACCTCCGCGAGTGGGCCCTCGGATTCCTGAGCAACGACCAGACTCGCTGAGACAGCGACGGCTGCGAAGAACGTCGACGGGCCGACACGCATCGCGGTCAGGCTAAGGGGCCGGCGATTCACCCGCAAACGACGCGAGCACCAGGGCCGCCAGTCGTGTCCGCTCGACGAGAGACGGCAGCACGACAAACTCCTCGTCCGTGTGCAACCCGCCCCCGCGAACGCCCATCGTGTCGACCGTCGGCAAACCCGCCGCCTGAAGCTTGTTGCCGTCGCAGACGCCGCCCGTATCGCGCCAATGGACTTCAAGATCGAGGTGCGCCCCACAGGTCCGGACCCGCTCGAACAGCCGCGTCGTCTCCGGCGTCATCGGCTTGGGCGGGCTGAAGAAGCTGCCATGCATCGTCGCTTCGATGCCGTCGCGTCGGCCGAGCACGAAAGCGAGGCGTCGCAGGTCATTCTCCATCGCTTCGCGACGCTCTTCGGTCGCGACGCGGACGTTGAATCGAACGATCGCCAGGTCCGCCACACGGTTGACCGGCCCGCCGCCGTCGATTCGGCCGACGTTGACCGTCACGCCGTCCGCCTTGTTGAAGTCGGCCAAGAGCGAAACGACCTCGCCAGCGACGTGCATCGCACTCCGGCCCTGATCGAACTCACGACCGACGTGGGCAGACCGGCCGCGGATGACCAGGTCGAAGCTCCCACTGCCGCCGCGTGCTCCGGCGAGTCGTCCATCTTCCAAAGCCGGTTCGAACACCAGGCCGATCTGGTGCTCGCTTGCGAGCTTGTGAAGCAACGACGTGCTCGACGGCGAGCCGAGCTCCTCGTCCGGATTGAACACGGCTGTCCAGCCAACGCGGCTCGCCATCGGATGCCGCTCGAATGCCCGGAGGGCTTCCGTCAGAACAACCAGCCCGCCTTTCAGGTCCGCCACGCCCGGCCCGACCCAACGGTCGGCAGAGACTTCACGCACGGTCTGAAACGACGAGTCAATGCCGAACACCGTGTCGAGGTGGCCGTTGAGCAAAACGCGGTGCGGCCGATCGGGTCGCTTGCGAACCACGAGCGCCTCAGCGACGGGAATGGACTCCAATTCGCCGTCAGCTTTGACAACCTTGCGGTCGGGCAGCGCCACCAGTTCGACAGTGTCCGCAAGATTGGCGACCGCTTCCGCGACGAGCTCTCGTTGCCGGCAGACGCCTGTGAGGTTCTCACTGCCGCTGTTGTGGTTCGACCACCGCCGCAGGCAATCACGCATCGCCGACTCACGGTCGGCGACACCACCGAGCATGTCACGTGTGTCGGCGTCCAACGCCGGGGGCATCTACGAAGCTAGGCCTTGATGCCGGTGACCTTGACCCGCAAGTACTTCTGGCGGTGCCCGGTCTCGATGTGAACACCCTTGCGACGCTTGACCTTCACGACGCGGAGCTTCTTGCCCTTCACCGGCCCGAGCACGTCGGCCGTAACCGTAGCACCTTCGACCACCGGCGTGCCGATCGTCGGGGCGTCGCCACCTACGAATAGGACGCGGTCGAACGTCACCGTCTCGGGCAGGTTGCTGCCCTCTTCCTCACCCGGCACCACGCGATCGATCTCGAGCACGTCGCCCTCGGCGATCTTGAACTGGCGACCACTATCTTCGATGACGGCGTACATGGGCTCGGCGTTGCAGAAACGGGCGGGACGTTGCGGGCCGCGATGATTCGCCGCCGATATCCGAAGTCAACCGCTCGCCTGAGCCGATGCAAGGGTGTCGGAAGTCCCGACACGACCCGCCATGCCTGCGCTCACGCACGACGACATCTTCGCCAAGGTTCGCGACATCCTCGTCGAGGCGCTCGGCGTCCGGTCGGAGGAGGTGACACCGGATGCGTCCGTTCGCGACGACCTTGGGGCAGAGAGCATCGAGTTCCTCGACATTCAGTTCCGTCTCGAACGCGTTTTCGGGATCAAGATCCCCAAGGGCGACATGATGCCCGAGGACCTCCAGAACAATCCGGACTTCGTCCAGAGCGGCAAGCTGACCGATGCTGGAATCAACGAGCTCAAGAGTCGGCTCCCGCATGCCGACTTCTCCAAGCTCGCGCCTGGCGACGACCTGGAGACGCTAAGCCGGCTCTTCACGACCGAGGCAGTCGTCCGCTACGTCGAGCAGAAGCTCAACTGAGCACCGGCCGCTTCAAAGGACGGACTTCAGGTAGTCGAAGCTCTTCTTCGCCGACGCCATCGGGTCGTCGTTCATCCAGCTGTTGTCCTGTTCGACGACGAGGCACTCCACGCCGCACTGGCTGGCGGTGGCGACGATCTCCTTGACCGGCACTTTGCCGTCGCCCAGCTCGCAGAGGGTCTTCTTCTCGAAGTCGCTGCAGTCCTTCACGTGAATCAGCGGCAGACGACCGCTCAGCCGCTTCATCAGCTGCGTCGGATTCCGACCGGCGACGCTGACCCAGCACGTGTCGAGCTCGGCACCAAGGCCGGTGTCCATGATCAGAAGGTCGTAGCCGGTGTGGTCGCCGTCGACGGTGTCGAATTCCCAGTCGTGGTTGTGGTAGAGCACGCTCAGGCCGTCGAAGTTGGCCACTTTCTCGAGTGTTTTCGCTACCTTTCGGTATCCGTCTGCGGTTCGGTGTTCGTCGGGAAGGTAAGGCTGAATGGCGTGGCGAATGCCGAGATCGCCGAGCATTTTGAGCGTGTCGTTTGCGTCGTCGCCGATCAGGCTGCCCTCGTGGCTTCCGACGACGGTCATCCCGGCGTCGCGTGCCGCTTTCGTGACAGCCTCGGTCGAGTGCCCGCTGAAGGGACCGACTTCGGCATGGGTGTAGCCGACTTCGGCGAGCTTCTTGCACGTGTCACCGAGCTGATCGCCCGTGAGAAGGTCGCGGACGGTGTAGAGCTGCAGGCCTATCGGAAGTGTCATGCGCGACGATAGGCCAAAAACGCATCATCGCCGCCGCCGCTCATCGCTCGGCAGGTGGCCGAAGTGCTTGCGAAACGCGCGTGAGAACGCTTGGTGCGTTGCATAGCCGCAGGCTCGTGCTGCCGCCTTGACCGACTCGCCCTGCCGCAGCATCTCGGCTGCACGCTGGAGCCGATCGCGACGCAAAACCGCCCCGGGCGACTCCTTCCAGGTGCGGGAGACCGTGTCGCTCAGATGTGAACGCGAATAGCCAAGCCGGTCGGCCATCTCCTGGACCGTTCGCGGCGGCTTGTCCAGCACGCGGGAGTGCTTCGGGATCAGGACGGGTGCTGCTCGCCTGTCGGGTAATGGAAGTGCCGGCTTACCTGCTGCGGCTTTCACAGCGCCTGCCGCTTCACGCCAAGCACGTGCTGAAACCGCTGCCTCGCGCCACCAAGCTTGCAAAAACGCGTGCGCTTGACCGCTCCAGTGGAAGGCGTCGCGCTTCGGATCTTCGACGACCTGCTGGACCACGCGCTTCAGCTGCTTGGCCGTCAGGCCCGTCGGTCCGACGTGGTGCACGATGCCGTACGAACCACACACGTGTCGGCAGAGATCATTTGCCGCATCCCCGGTCAGCTGCACCCACGCGTACTCGAGCGGGAGCCGCTTCGGAATGACTCGGACGTTTTTGAGCGGCAACGTCAGGCACAGGATGTCGCCCCGGGTCAACTCGTGCTCGACACCGTCAACACGCAGCAGCAAAGAGCCTCCGAACAGGAGACGAAGCTGCGTCAACGCCTGCATCGCGACCCAATCGAGGTGTTCCGCCGGCTCCGGTTCGGCAAGTACTGCGTGCCCGCACGCGTGAAGGCGATAGTGAGGTGATTCCCAGTCGTCACACTGCAGAAGCCGGGTCCCGGTATCGCGTCGGAGCGCATTTCGGACGCTCTTCGAAATCGAGGCACCTTCACGCGACAAAAGAGCACCCATCTGGACAGTCTAACACTTGTCTGATCCCTCGGCCACGTGCATAGTCCCCGCATCGCAACAGCTGCCGGCGAAACCGGAGGAGGTTTACGCCCGTCAGCTAGTCTCGAACGGAGGACGCAAACGTGATTGAGCTCGTTCAACGCACGCGCACACCCCGCCGCCGCGGCTTCACACTCGTGGAGCTTTTGGTCGTGATCGGGATCATCGCACTGCTCATCAGCATCCTCTTGCCGACGCTTTCGAGTGCCCGGCAGTCAGCAACCGACACGCAGTGCCTGTCGCGCCTCCGGCAGGTCGGCGTCGCACTCAACTTCTACCTCGAAGACAATCGCGGGCAGTTCCCGCTGACGTACATCAGCCACGTCGACGTCGAGAACCTCCAGAACCGGACCATCGTCGACGGCAGTGACGAGCAGTTCTTCTACGAGCGGCCGTGGACGCAGCGTCTGGAGAACTACGTCGGTGGCGACGGCGACACGGTCGGTGACGGCAAGGGCGATACCGACTTCATCTTCGGCTGTCCCGCCGGCGAGAAGCCGGAGACCGAAGCCATCGGCACCTACGGGCTGAACTCCGCGATGCGGCATGTCCAGTGGAACCGCGTCGCCGCACGCGTGAAGGACTCGACCCGAACGATCCTCGTCGCGGACAAGGCTGAAGACCGGATCGAAGTCGTCTCGGCTGCGGTCGTTGACACGAACCAGCCCAACGACGTCGACCCCGAGCTCGGCTATTTCTGGGGCTGGGACGGTGCCCTGGCCAACGGCAGCGGATGGCAGCGCGCCAAGCTTCGTGGGCCTTTCAACTGGCTCCCGACGAAGCTCCCACGACACGGGCGCAATGACAAGAACAACGCCGTCTTTGTCGACGGACACGCGGAGTCACTCCGCCCGTACGACATGCGACTGTTCGGCGGCCACTGGGGCTGGTGGTTGCCCGTCTCCGAGGGCAACGATCCGACCGCTCCCACCGATCTGACTTCCGGCCCCGTGACCTACGGCGACGCGGCCCAGCCGTGACGCAAGCCGGCTCGGACCTGACCAACTGACTCGTCCGCACCGTCTGCGGATCACCCAACCCGCTCCTTAAGGAGGAGAACTCTAATGCTGCACACCCACATCACCACCGTTGTTGCCACTGCTGCTGTCGCAACGTCTGCTTCCGCTTCGATCCTGACCGAGACCTTCGACGGTCCGACCTTGGGCGACACCATCTTCACGGCCGGCGGCTTCGAGGGAAGCAGTGATGGCGGCGTGGCGTTCACTAAGGACATCGCACCGACAGCCGGCGTCGGCGGTTCGGGTGCCTACGAGCTCACGGCCACGATCGACAGCGACGGCCTCGGCGACGACGGCGCGGGCAACTTTTTCTTCTTCGGTGCTGGTCAGGCTTTTGTGCCGCTGAATCTCGCAGGATTCACCCCCAGCGACATCAGCTTCACAGCCGACGTTGCGAACGGGTCGACGAGCTCGGACGGTGGTCCCGTCAAGATCGCGCTCCAAGATGAAACGACGGGCCAGGCCTTCGACTTCGTCAGCACGCCCGTCGGCGACGCGACGCAGTTCAGCACCATTGGCGGTACGCTGGACACCGCAAACATCGCCAATCCCGCCGCCACTCTGAGCGACGGCAACTACTCCATCTTCATCCAGTTCGAGAACGTCTTCCCCGGCAGCGGCTACGACTTCAGCGCCAACGCAGTGAACACGGTCTTCTTCGATAACGTGTCGATCACTGTCATCCCTGAGCCGGCATCTGCGGCCGCGCTAGGTCTGCTCGGCCTGGTCGGTTTGCGGCGTCGCCGTTGAAGATCGATCCCGTGTCTTCCGCGGGTCGCTGCATGCGAAAGCGTGCGGTGGCTCTTTCGCCAGCCGAATCCCGATCATGCGACTCTCGCTTCTCGCCCTGCTCACGCTCGCATCCGGTGCGTCGTCCGAGCCGATCTTCCACGCGGACTTCGAAGAACAGGACCTGTTCACCGCCGACGCGTACGCGTCGAGCAGTGACGGAAACCTGTCGGTCGAGCGCGGCCTACTGAACGGACAAGGCCAGCTGATCGCCACCATCGACGGCGATGGTCTCGAAGGCGACAATCCCTGGTTCGGCGCTGCCAGTCAGTGGTGGGGAGCAATGGATGTCGGTGACGCGACACCTGCGCAGCTCAAACTGACAGCAAGAGTCGCAGTGCCGGAGGGCAGTCCGACTGGCCCCGTCGTCCTGAGCCTCAAAGACGAAGCGACCGGCGCGACTTGGTCGTTCCAAGCCACCGCCACCGACGAGTTTCGAACCATCGGTGGGATGCTCGCCGACGCTGCTGTCGAGAACCCCGCCCCGCTCACGCCGAGCGGCAACTACTCCATTTTCGTCGCATTCGCCGAAGCGAC
>JBCDKH010000007.1 GCA_038746835.1 Planctomycetota bacterium
ATCGAAAGTAGGTCATGCTTCAGCACGACGTCTGACTTTCGCGTCGTGCTGAAGCACGACATACGGCAACTCCGTCATCCTGAGCGAGCGGAGCGAGTCGAAGGACCTCGCCTGGGCTGCCGATGCTGAAGCTACCGCAGCGAGGTCCCTCGGCTGCGCTCGGGATGACGGAGGGGCGCCCAGCGGCGCTTCGCGTACAATGCCCGCTTGGTCGCTGTTACCCTGTCACCTTCGGAGCCACTCGAATCGTCGGTCCGCCGGGCGATCGATGTGTTGCTGGGCGACGCAGAAGAGCGGCTGCGTCTTCCGGGCGAGGCGGGGCTCGACAAGGCGATCCACGAGTCGCGGAAACGCATCAAGGAAGTGCGTGGCCTACTCCGTCTGTTCCGCACGTCGCTCCTCGACGACGCTGGCGAACCCGTCCGGCCGTGGGCGAATGATCTGCTGCGGTCGGCCGCCCAGCCGCTGGGTCCGGCGCGGGAGGCGGCGGTAGCGAGGCAGACGTTGGACTCTCTGTCTCTTTCAGGAAACGAGCTCGTCGACCGGGCGGCCGACCGGCATTCGGCAGCGCTTGCGGGTGACGCACCGGACGCGGCCACCGATGCCGCGACGGCCGTCGCGCGCGTGCGATCGGCCTCTGCGGGTTGGCACCTCAAGGCCGACGACTTCACTGCGATCAGGCCGGGCCTGCGTCGGCTGTACGGCCTAGGGCAGCTGGCGATGGCGCGTGCGTTTCGTGCCGAGGGCGAGCCGGAGGCCTGGCACGACTGGCGCAAGCGGGCCAAAGACCTGCGGTATGCGATGGAGTTCCTCGAGCCGGCTGCGCCGGAGCTGTTGTTGCCGCTGCGGCAGATGGCCAAGGCAGTAACGGATCAGCTCGGCCGGGACCACGATTTGGCGGAACTGGCCGAGTTTGCGTGGGTCGAGGGGCAACACGACGTCGCCGCCGCCGCCGAGGCGGCGCGGGTGGCGGACCATCGAGCAATCGAACGCTCGGGGCAGCTGCTCTGGGCAGAAAAGCCAAAGGCATTCGTCGAGCGGATCGGGGCATATTGGTCGACCAAGACGACCGTGTCGACAAGCTAGAAGTGCTCTGTATCAATCTGTGTCGCGGTGAGTGTAGCGGGTCACCTGTGAGGCTTTATTGCTCCGCGATATCAGTTCGCAGAAAGCTCGCTAGCGCTCGCCGCTAAGCGAGCGGAGATCAGGAACGTTCGATTTTTCCAAGGATCGATCGCACGTCGGTCACATTCGGAAGATGGCGCCCATCTTCTTGGCGAGCAAGGCGTTGGCGGAGAGGATGGTAAGGGTGAGCAGCACCATCGTCCAGACGCCCAGCGCGCTGGCGACGTAGAGACCGTCGCCGAGGCGGCCGACGAGTTCGTAGATCGCCTTGGTGATTGGGTAGTACCCGGCCCGCTGGGCGAGGATGAGCGAGTCGCTCACCTCCAGCATTGCGAAGCTGAATGCCAGCAAGCCGCCCGCGATCAGGTTCGCGATGATCAGCGGCATCGTGATCTTGGAGAGCACCCGCCATTTGCTCGCGCCCAGATTGCTCGCTGCCAGCTCCAGGTCGCGCGGAGTCTGTTGCAAGCCAGCCACGGCCGCTCGGGCCACATAGGGCAGACGACGGGCGGCGTAGGCGATGATGAGCAGAATCGCCGGGTTTTCCAGGACGTTCAGCCAGCTGAGCCACCCGCCCGGGCCCGTCTGCTCGGGGAACCAGCGGACGAAGGTGAAGCTGATCGACAGGTAGCCGAACGCCAGCACCAGGCCCGGCACGGCCAGCGGGAGCATGGCCAGCGCGTCGATGAAGCCGCGTCCGGGTACCCGGCTGCGGACGACGATTACGCCCACGCCAAGCCCGACGACGATCGCCACGAGCGTCGCGGCCGAGGCGAAGATCAGTGAGTTGCGGACGCTGGACATGACCAGATCGCTCGACAAGGCGGCCTCGTAGTGGCTGCCCGTCAGACCGGTGGGCCAGATGCTCTGGTACCACTGGCCCGTCTGCGTGACGCTGGTCGTGATGACGGCGATGTGCGGGACGACGGCCAAGCCGAAGACGAACAGGAATGGCAGCGCGGCCAGGCCGGCTTTGAGGCCGCGGAGCTTGATCGGGGTCGCGACCACGCCGGCCTTGGTGGTCGCTGCGTCGAAGCCTCGGCCGAGGAGGATCTTGCCGATCGCGTAGAGCAGCACGCTGGCTGCGAGCATGACGACGACCAGTGCGTAGGGCACGGGGTTGCCCTGGGCTTCGGTGAGTCGCTCGAAGATCTGGACGGGCGTGACCTCGCGATAGTTGAAGACGAGCGGCGTGCCGAGCTCGGTGAAGCTCCAGATGAGGACGAGCGTGCACCCGGCGAACAGGCCGGGCCGGATGAGCGGCAGCGTGATGCGGCGGAAGACCGTCATGCGGCTGGCCCCGAGGTTTCGCGCCGCCTGCTCCATCGCCGGGTCCACGTTGGCCAGAGCGGCCTGGACGTTGAGCAGGAGGATCGGGTAGAGGTGCAGCGCCTCGACCAGGACGACGCCCGCAAAGCGATACTTGCCGAGCCAGTCGATGCCGAGCGACGTGTCCACGCCGAAGTACCCGACGAAGGTGGTCAGCGGGCCGAAGGTGCCCAGGACGGTCTTCAGGCCGACGGCACCGACGAGAGGCGGCAGGACGAGCGGCACGAGCAGCAGCCCGCCGAGCAGCGTTTTCCCGGCAAAGTCGAACTTCACGCTCAGGATCGCCAGCGGCAGCGCGATCGCCAGCGAGACGAACGTCGTCGCCACGGCAATGACGGCCGCATTCCACAGGCCTTTGAGCAGGGCCGCGTCGGTCAGGACGAGCTTGAGGTAGTCGATGCTGAATCCGCCCGTGGGCGAGCGGAACCCCTCGCCGACGACGTTCAGGATCGGCCAGACGAGGAAGATCGCAAAGAACAGCAGCAGTGCCCCGGCCAGCAACAGATGACCACGAGGGACGGTCGCAAGCTCGCGGCTCCAGCGTTTGGTGAGCGGCTCGCGGACCACGGGCATGGCTGGCAGATCGTCGGCAGCGGTCATCAGGAGCCGGAGGGTTACCGGCAACGGGCAAACTGTCAACGAACTCGCCCCGGCGGCCCCAGCGGCGCAGCGCGGAGGCGTCGTTCGTGAGCGATTCCCCGACCTCTTCAGCCCGCAAACGTGGCCCTTACCCGTCCCAGCTCCTGTCGAAGGCGCAACGGCTGTACTTGCAGGCCATTCGTGAAGGCACGTGCCCGCACGAGGCGGCGGATCGGCTGCGGATTCGCGACGACACGCTGCTCCGCTGGACGCGTCGCGAGATCTTCAAGGAGCAACTCGACACCATCATGCGTGCGAAGGACATCCGCCGCGAGCAGGCGATGGCCCAGGCGGCCGTCGAGGCAGCGATCATGCTGTCCGATGCGGTGGCCGGGAAGGTCAAGCTCGACCCGGCGAGGCAGCGTGCGTGTGTGGAACTCGTGAAGCTGGCACGACGCGTCGAGGGGACGGAGTCGAAGAGCGAGCCGAGTCCGGAAGAACAGGTCCACGCGGGGGACGTCGCGTCGAACGAGATCGAGGCACTGCGACGCACGATCGAGTCGTGACGCATCACAGAACGTGACCTCATCCGTCATCCCGAGCGCAGCCGAGGGACCTCGTCTGGTTTTCCAACGAGTCGCAAGCGAGGTCCTTCGACTCGCTCCGCTCGCTCAGGATGACGGATTTGCACATCTGTCCGCATTTGAACGCCCATGAAGAAGCTCGCGCTCAAACCTCTGTCGACGCCGGACCAGTTGCACGCGTGGGTGAAGCTCTTCTGCGGACTCGACGTGCCGCGGACGGCGTTGTGCCCGAAGCATGACGCGCCGTTCGACTACCTGGTCCGGGCCTACTTCGAGCCGGCACGCGACCTGGTCGTCTGGGCCCCGCGTGGTGGCGGGAAGACCAGGCTCGCCGCCGTCGCGACGCTGCTCGATCTCCTCCACAAGCCCGGCACCGCCGTCCGCTTGCTGGGCGGGTCGCTGGAGCAGTCGCTCAAAATGTGGGACTATCTGCTGCCCGACCTCGTCCGTGTCGGCCGGCTGCTGTTGCCCGACGGCAAGCTGCCGCGCGAGTCGACGCGAAAGGTGAAGCTGACCAACGGCTCGACGGCGGCTGTGCTGACGCAGAGCCAGCGGGCCGTGCGGGGGTTGCGTGTGCAGAAGCTGCGGTGCGACGAGGTCGAGCTGTTCGACGACAACGTGTGGGAAGCCGCGCAGCTCGCGACGCGTAGCACCGAACACGCGACGGCCGCCATCGAAGCGGCGAGCACGCACCACAAGTCGGGCGGGCTCATGGGCCGGGTCATCGACAACGCCGCCGGTCGCGACGCGGCCGTGGTTCGGTGGTGCCTGCTCGACGTGCTGCAGCCGTGCCCGGCGACGCGGGACTGTGACAAGTGCGTGCTCTTCGACGAGTGCCGCGGCCGGGCGAAAGAGAGGACGAGCGGGTTCGTCTCGATCGACGACGCGGTGCGGATGAAGGGCCGCGTGTCGGTCGAGACGTGGCAGGCCGAGATGCTGTGTCGTCGGCCGTCGACGCGCGGCCGGGTCTTCGGCAGCTTCAACGAGGACGTGCACGTCCGGCCATTCGATGGCGACGCAGAGGACATGGCGATCGGCGTGGATTTCGGCTTTGCGGCGCCGTTCGTCGCGCTGTGGATCGCGACGATCGGCGACGTCCGACACGTGGTCGACGAGTACGTGCAGCCCGGCCGAACCGTGCCGGAGCACGCGGCTGAGCTGTCGAGTCGGGATTGGCCGGCGAGGCAGATTTACTGCGATCCCGCCGGCGCGGCCGTGGTGGGTCAGACGGGTGCGAGCGACGCGGCGGTCTTGCGTCGTGCGGGGTTCAAGGTTCGGTTCCGCGCGAGCCGGATTGCCGAGGGTCTGGAGCTGATCCGTCGTGACTTGAAACCCGCCGACGGCAGTCTGCCGAGACTGCTGATCGACCCGCGTTGCAAGCGGCTGATCGAGGCGATGCGGAGCTACCACTACCCCGACACCGGCGGCGAATTGCCCCAAAAGGATGGCACGCACGACCACTCGATCGACGCGTTGCGCTATGCCTTAATCCACCTCGCCCGCCCCGTCACGATCACGGGCGGCGGGCTGTACTAACGAGGGACGCGATGTTCGCAGCGTCACCGTGTCGCGTGGAACAACCACACGCGACTCGTTAGGTTTCAAGCATGGAACTCATTTTGAAGATAGTGGCGGGTGTGGTGTTGGGTGGGCTGATCTTCATCCTGCTTGGATACTTCCTCATCAAGTTTCTCTTCTGGCGTCTCAAGCGCAACGTCACCAACGCGCTGGATGAGTTCAAGAAGTTCAGCGAGGTCGGCGCTGGAACGATGATCCAGACGGACATCGACCTTGCGCGAAACGACGATGCCGAGCTTTCTGCCGATGCTCAGGCTGCTGTCGACGAGTTCCATGGCGAAGGGTTCGATCACGCAGGCGTGTACGACGCCGGCGGTGGCATGATGAAGCTCGTTCTGTTCGCCCGGCCGTCCGACAGCGTTTGGGGCGCCGTCACCATCGCGGCAATCACGGGGCCGGTGAAGGACGTTGTCAGCCACCACGCCGATGGGCAGTGGACGACGCACACGTCGAACAAGGATCTGGGTTTCAAGGAGCTCGACGGCATCACGAAGGTTCGCGTGCCCGACTCAACCGTCGCCAACCTGCTCTCGCGTCATCTCGCCGAGCGTCCGGAAGGTGAGTACCAGCCGGCGACAACGGAGAACGTCGTCGAAGCGATAAAGCTCGCTGTTCGCGATGAAGGTTTGCTTCGCGCGTGGCGTGGTGGCATCGATGACTCTGAAGTGCAGAAGAACCTCCAAGCTGTCGGCGACGACACGGACGAAGGACAAGCCGCCTTCGCTGCCATGATGGCCCGCGGGCAGGCGATCAGCGCGCTCGACGAGGCATTCGCGACCGCCTTCCGTGAGACGACCACGCTGCCGGTCGCGCGCTGGGAAGAGATTGAAGATCGCCTGCGGATCGTCCACCCGCTCTCCAACTCCGAGCAACTCGGCCAAGCGCTCTACGGCGACGATGCCGACGACAACGCGTTCGAAGAAAACCCCGGCGGCGAGACAATGGTCCGACGGTTCGTCAAAGCCAACAACGCCCTACCGCCAGACAAGAAGCTCGAACACGTCGGCCCGGTTGAGATTCGAGCCGCTCACAAACTGCTCCGTGCCGAGGTCTTTGTCGAGCGCGAGTGGGACGACGACGAGTCAGATTGACGTCGTGAAGGAGCTACTGCTGAGCAAGATCGAAACAGACGCCGTTTGTCATCAGTCGTAGTGCCCGCGGCAGGCGATGACACGGATAGCCGTTTCCGTAACGCTGTAGACGAGTCGGTGCTCATCGCTGATACGACGAGACCAACAGCCAGTGAGGTTTCCCTTCAGCGGCTCGGGTTTTCCGGTGCCCTCGAGTGGTGTGCGTGCGACTTCGTCAGCGAGCTTCAGTGTCTTGACCGCCAGCCGGCGTTCGTTCGAGGTCAACCATTGCAGGTCTCGGAGTGCTTTGGGTTCGAACTCAACGACCCTCATCATCGACCTCCGCGTCGAGGTCGAAGGCATCAATCTCCTCCTGCGTGATGCCGAGCCGTTGCATCACTTCCTCCATGGGAATCCACTCGTCTGACGCCAGCGATTCCTCAAGTCGCTGACGCATCTTCGGATGATTCAGCAACCGCTCGGCCTCGCCGTCCGATGTCATTCTCCGCCACGTCTCGATGGGCACGACCGCCGCCTCCGGGTGGCCCTGCTCGTTCATGATGTAGCGGACCTTTGCGTCGGCCAAGGAGGTGCTCATGCTCAGACTATAACAGGTCGCGCCATCAAGCCGCCTGCTTGACCGCCGACGTCACTTTCTCCGCGGCGTCGGTCAGGTCGGTGGCCGTCTGAAGGGTCGGCAGATCACCCGATGCACCGGCGAGGATGTCGCGGGCTTTTTCGACGTTGGTGCCTTCGAGCCGGACTACCACCGGGACCTGGAAGCCAATCTGTTTGCCGGCTTCGACGAGGGCGTCGGCGATGAGGTCGCAGCGGGCGATGCCGCCGAAGATGTTGACCATGATGCCTTTCACCGAGTCGTCGGCGAGGATGATCTTGAACGCCTCGATCGCGCCTTCGCTCGTGACGCTGCCGCCGACGTCGAGGAAGTTGGCCGGCTCGCCACCGTGGAGCTTGATGACGTCCATCGTCGCCATCGCCAGACCCGCACCGTTGACAAGGCAGCCGATCGTGCCGTCGAGCTGGATGTAGTTGAGGTCGGCCTTGGCGGCGCGGACGTCGAGCTCCTTCTCCTGGCTCGTGTCCTGCATCGCGGCGATCTCCTTCTGTCGGAAGGCGGCGTTGCCGTCGAAGGTGAACTTGGCGTCGATGGCGAGCAGCTCGCCTTCCTTCGTGATGACGAGCGGGTTGATTTCCGCCAGCTCCGCATCGGTCTCGAGAAAGGCCTTAGCGAGGTTGACCATCAGCATGGCCGCCTTCATGACCATCTTGCCTTCGAAGCCGAGCTTGAAGGCGACCTCGCGGGCCTGAAACGGCTGCAGGCCCATGAGCGGATGAAGCGGTTCCTTGATGATTGCGTCCGGGTTCTTCGCCGCGACCTCTTCGATCTCCACGCCACCTTCGGCCGAGGCGATGAGCACGGGCGTTCCCTTGCCGCGGTCAACAGTGACGCCGACGTAGTACTCCTTCTCGATGTCGACGCCTGGTGCGACCAGCAGCACGCTGACCGGCACGCCCTCGGGGCCGGTCTGGTTGTTGGTCATGCGGTTACTCAGCATGAACTCCGCCGCCTCGCGAACCTCGTCGGCCGACTTGCAGAGCTTGACGAAGCCCGCCTTGCCCCGGCCGCCCGCGTAGACCTGGGCCTTGACGACGACGAGATCGCCCTTGCCTTCGCCGTCGAACTTCTGGTATGCGGCGACGGCTTCGTCGACGCTCCGCACGACCTCGCCGTCGGGCACGGGCAGGCCGTAATCGGAGAGAATCTTGCGTCCTTGGTATTCGTGGGCCTTCATGCGAAGCAAGGCTAGGCGAGCGGGGTCGCGGTTTGCGCCGTACACTTCGCCGGACTAGGAGCTACGCGATGACGACCGAAGTCAAGCTTAAGAAGGTGGGCGAGCAGACCGTGATCGAGCTTCCGCAGGAAGTGCTCGAGCGTCTGCACGTGTCTGCGGGTGACAGCGTTCGACTTTCCGAGACGACGGACGGCGTGGCATTGGGTCGCGTCGAGGAATCGGAGCACGACCGGCAGATGCGGCTTGCGCAGGACGTGATGAAGCGCCGCGAGTCGATGTTGCGTCGCCTTGCAGAGTGAGTGGAGGGCCTCGATGAAGGACGACCCGATTTGGATCGAACGCTCGGTCGCTGATGCGCTCCATGAGCAGCAGCTGGAACTTCACGGCGGATCGTCCGGTGTGCGAGATGCGGGGCTGCTGGACTCTGCGCTGAATCGGCCCCGGCAGCTTTTCGCATACTCCGACCCAACACCGGACATCCCGACGCTTGCCGCGTGCTACGCCTTTGCCATCGCACGCAACCACGCCTTCGTCGACGGTAACAAGCGGACGGCGGCGGTCGTCTGCGAACTGTTCCTTAATCGAAACGGCTACGAGCTTGTCGCGGACAACGACGCCGCTTTCGACAAGTTCCTCGCCCTCGCTGCCGGAGACATCACCGAAGAGGCCTTCACCGATTGGCTTTCGGCCAACGTGCGAAAACTCGATTCTGACTAGCTCAATCGCTCGCCATCCGCGGTTTCGTTGAATCTGGAAACAGGCGTGCACCCGATTTTGCTGCACGCTGACGCATGGCCTTCTCCACGTTCTTTTTCGCGTTGCTCTTTGCCGCCATGCCAGGCGCGAATCGGTCGCTCCTCGTCACAGACTTCAGTGAAACCGACGCCAATGCCGGGTGGCGAAACGTCAATGACAACGTCATGGGCGGACGAAGTGACGGACAGCACCGCTTCGAGGACGACACGATGGTCCTCTTCGGCGACATCAATACCAACGGCGGCGGGTTCACCAGCGTGCGCCTGCCGATTGACCAGGGAAACCTGGCCGGGATGACGCACGTCACCCTGCGGATCAAGCCCGACGATCGTGGGCCGTGGCGATTCATTGCCTACGACGCCGACAACCGTCGCATCAACTACCGAATCGACCTCGAGCCGACCGGCGAGCTGAGTGAGTGGCAGGAAGTCACCATCGCCATGGCCGACATGATTCCGTCGTGGCGCGGCCGGTCGCTTTCGGTCGAGCGCTATGGCCGCGTCGAGCCCTCGCGGATCTACCAGATCGGTCTGATCCTCAACGACACGCGCGACGGTCCGTACGAGCTTCGGGTCGACAGGATCGTTGCGACCGCGGTCGACAAGAGCTAGCTCCGCATCATCGCAGCGGCCCCACGAGCACGATCGGACCCGTCGGTTGCGGTGTGCCGCCGGCGGGTTCGAGGCTGACGGCGACGGCGTTGAGATCGTCGGGCAGATCCGGCAGCTCGGAGTCAAACGTGCCGCGCCCGTCGTCGCCGACGGCGAACGTGCCGAGCGAGATCGGGTCACGCTCGACAGGCAGTGCCCAGGCCTGATACGTCTGTGCGGGCGTGGGCGGGACGAGGCCGTCGACGTCGAGCCGCAGTCGATCCGCCGTCGCGTTGAGCACAGCTCCGCCACCGGCGTCGGGGCGTGCCTCGGTGCCGGCGAGGGACGCGAGTTTCGAATCGGCCGAGAGTGCGAGGTCCAGTGTCGCCTGGGCCGCGACTAGACGTGCGTCGAGTCGCTGGGCGAACTGCGTCTGAGCTTCGAGTCGCTGTTCGAGGCGTGCCACAGTCAGCCGCAGGCCCGCGGCCTCTTGGCGAACGGTGGACGTTTCGCGTTGCAGCGATTCGAGGTCGGCCATCGCCTTTTGACGCCGTGCCTGCGTCGTCGCTAGATCACCGGCGACGGTCGCCAGCTCGGTTTCGAGCGTCGCAATCGTCTGTTGCAGTTCCCGCCGTTGGACTTGGGCATCGTCCGCCTGCGCATCGGCCTTGTCGGCGTCTTCACGCAGTTGATCGACGAGTGCTTCTGCTGCGAGAACGCCCCGCTGGGCGTCCTGTCGTTGGACCGTCGTCCATCCGACAAAGACCGCACCGGCCGCCAGTGCTGGGGCGACCAAGGCGACCGGCCAGTTGGGCGAGTGGCGTTCGGGCACCGGCATCGAAATCGGGCCCGGCGGGTCGACGCGATCCCTCAGACGACGCCAGGCCGCGGCGTCGATCGCGACCGGCTCGACGGAACCAGCCATCTCACTCGCGGCAACCAGCGCGCGGTCGACGGCTGCGAGGGCCTCGGTGTCGCCGGCATCGAGCCTGGCACGCGCGTCGCGCGCCTGCTCGTCGTCCGCGACGCCCAGCACGAAGGCGAGCATCAACACGTCGATCGACTCGTCGCGATCGTCGTTCATGACGGCCTCCTCTCGTCGTTCGAAGACGTCCGCCCGGCCGATGCCGGCTCGGAGGCGTGGCTCTGCAACGCGTCGGCAATCCGCTGCAGGCTTCGACGGATGTGGCCCTTGTTCGTTCCGAGCGGCGTTTCGGTCTTCTCGGCGATCTCGGCGTGCGTCAGGCCGTCGAAGAAGGCGAGCTCGAGCGAGCGGCGCTGCGCTTCTGGCAGCGTGTCGAGTGCGTCGCCGACGGCTGACCGCAGCTCGTCATGCTGCGCACCCGCGAGTGGCTCGGTCTGTGCCGGATCTGCGGGCTCGAACAGCTCGGGCACCGTGCGGAGCCGTCGCTTTCGAAGGCGATCGAGGCATCGGCTGCGCGTCAGGGGCAACAAATAGCTCCGCACAGAACCCCGACTCGCCGAAAAACGATCGCCCTTTTCCCACAGCTCGATGAGCACATCCTGCAGGCAATCCTCCGCTTCGTGCAGGTCGCCCAGCATGCGTCGCGCCAGGCCCAACAGCATCGGCGCGTGCCTCTGGTAGAGGCGCTCCAGCGACGCAAGGTCTTGCCTGGCAATGCCGGCGAGGAGCTCAGAATCGTGCGGGTCGTCAGGCGTCACGGCAAGCAGCGAGCCCGCCCGGCGAACCTGCTGCCGAAAATGCCAGCGGTCTGCAAGATTCTGAGAGCGATGGGACATGTTGCGCGGTCCGATCAGCAGATCTCTCGTTGTTTGAAAGGTGTGGGGAGCATCCTCGACTTCCGGGCGAGAGAGAGCTGCAAGAACCGACCGGAGACAAATGCTCATGAAAACGACCCTAACTCTTGCTGCTGCAGCGTTTGCGACGCTGGTCGGCAGTGCGTCCGCCGAAATCATCTACGGCCTGACGACGCAGAACGACGTCTTCCTCATTGACAGTGCCGCACCGTCGGTCGTCCTCGACGGCGGTGCCGTCGGCGGCCTGCCGGCTGGCGTCGACCTGCAGGCGATCGACTATCGCGCTGCGACCGAGACGATCTACCTGCTCGACGACATGGAGAACGTCTACACGTTCGATCCGGTCACGTTCGACGCGACGCTCGTCGGGACGTTCAGCCCCCGCATCCCTGGCGTCAGCTACGCGTTCGACTTCAACCCGGCCTTCTCGGGCGGCGAGTTCGCTCGCATCATCACCGACTCGAACGACAACCGCGTCATCAGCGGCGACACGGGTCAGTACCTTGCTCCCGTCGAGAAGACCGATGTCTTCTATCCGGCCGGCGACCCGAACTTCGGCGCTGATCCGAACATTGCCGGCATCGCCTACACCAATAGCTTCGGCGTTCCGACGTCGACTCAGCAGTTCGGCATCGATAGTGACCTGGGCGTCCTGGTCACCGTCGCCAACAACGCCGGCACGCTCGACACCGTCGGCAGTCTCGGCGTTGGCTTGATCACCAACGAGCTCGGCTTCGACATCTCAGGTGCCACCGGCATCGCCTACGCCGCTCTGCAGGACGGCCCGAACAGCGGCCTGTTCACGATCGATCTTGCGACCGGGGCCGCAACGGAAGTCGGCGACTTCGGTTCGGGCGACCTGGTCCGCAGCCTGACGGTCATCCCGATCCCCGAGCCGACCACCCTCGGCCTGGCCGGTGTCGCCGCGATGACGCTGCTCCGTCGTCGTCGCTGATTGATGCGGTAGGACAATTCACCACAGCACTGCCCGGGTGCCGAGCTTTGAAGCTCGGCACCCGGGTTTTTCTTTGAAGTTCCTGGCAGCTTCGCGATGTCAATCGGTTCGGTTGCGCTCATTGCCGCACCTCGGTTTCCTGCAAGCAGCGGCAGGTCTCTGCTACAGCTTGTCCATCGCCCCAGCAGGCGACGCACAAGAACCCGAACCTGGAATGTCCATGCCCTCTCGTCGTCATCGCCCGTCCCGCTGCCGCCGTGCTCTGCTCACGGCAGCTTGCACGACTGTGGCCGTCACAGGCGTCTCAGCGTCGACGCCGCCGTCGACCGAGCCGACGCCGGAAGAGTTGCTCGCGCAGATCAAAGCGTTGCAGGCTCAGGTTGAGCGACTGCAGGAGTCGCAGGATCGCAACGCGTCTCAAGCTGAGACAAACCCTTCGACCAAGCAAGAGGCACTCGAGACGGTCCTCGCTGAAGAGGACGATCGAAAGCAGAGGCCGACGTTCCTGCAGGCGGTCGGCACGGACTCGCCGGGGCCCTTCGCGGGCTTTGCCGAGGGCAAGTTCTTCCTGGGCGACGTCGATGGCAACTTCTTCTTCAATCCGAACCTGCAGATCCAGGCCCGGCACGTTGCCAACTACAGCGACGCAGGCAACGACACCGACTTCGGCTGGGAAATGCGGCGCGTCAAGGCCGGCGCTTCCGGCCACATCTACACGCCCGAGCTGGAGTACAGCGTCACGTTTGGGTTCAGTCGCGGCAGCACCAGCATCGCACTCGAAAACGCGAACATCCAATACAGCCCGGAAGACGGGTTGTTCGGCGTCGAGCACACCTCCTTCCTCGTCGGCCAGTTCAAAGATCCGACGTTCTTCGAAGAAAAGACGAGTTCGAAGCGTCAACTGGCAGCCGACCGCTCGTACGCGAACGAGCGACTGGCCGGCGGTCTGACGGACTTCGTCCAGGGCATCCAGTACCTTTACAACGACGGTCGAATCGCCTGGCAGGTCGGCTACCTCGACGGGGCCAACACCGACCAGACGAGCTTCATCGATCCGGCAGGTACGAGCTTCTTCTTCGCACTCAACGGCCGATTCGACATCCTGCTCAAGGGTGAGAACGCCCGCGTCTTCCGTGACTTCACCGCGCTCAACACCGAAGAGGACAGCCTCCGCGCCGGAGCGGGCTTCCTGGTCGACCTCGGCGACAACGATCCGGGCAGCTTCCTGTACGACCTGTTCGCGACGGCCGACATCTCGTACGAGACGGCGAGCGGGTTCGGCTTCTTCGGGGCCGGCATGCTGCGAGCGTTCGACAACAGCGGCGTCGAGTTCATCGACCTCGGCTTCGTCACCAAGGCCAGCCAGATCATCGATCGAGACAAAGGCCTCGAAGGCTTCGGTCAGATCTCCGCGGTCTTCCTGGAGAACGACGACCCTCGCAGCGGCGAGCAGTTCATGCCCGAAATCGTCGGCGGCATCAACAAGTACTGGGAAGGTCACAACGTCAAGATGACCATCGACGCCGGCGTCCTGCCCAACGGCAGCGGCGTGGGCAACTTCACTGGCATCGGCTACCGCGGCTTCTCGGGCAACGACCTCGAGTTCACCGTCCGCGGGCAGATTCAGCTGTTGATCTGATTCCGCAAGATCGCTGTCACGCGTCGTTCGCCGCGGCGATGACGTCGGCGGCGAACTCGTCCAATGCGCTGTTGCACCCGTGCAGCAACCAGTCCGCCCCGGCGTCGGCGGCGCGGCGGAGCGTTTGTGACAGCGTCATGCCTACGCGCGCCCCGGCCATGTCGAGGCTGTCGGTGACGATCGTCCCGCGGAAGCCCAGCTCGCTGCGAAGGAGCCCGGTCGTGATGGGTTTCGACAGGCTGGCCGGGCGATCGGGGTCGAGGTCGCGATGGACGAGGTGAGCTGTCATGATGGCCAGGTCGTCGCGCTGGGCGAACGCTTTGAACGGAGCGAGCTCGATGTCGCGTTGCCACACGTCTGTGACGTCCGGCAGTGCGTGATGCGAGTCTTCGTTCGCCGAGCCGTGGCCGGGGAAATGCTTGAGGCACGGCGTGATGCCGTGAAGGACGTGCGCGTCGATGACGTCGCCCGCAACCTCCGCTACCACGCTCGGATCGGCCGAAAAACACCGACCGAGCGCCGCCATGACCGGGCCGTCGGGGTTGACCGCGACGTCGACGCCGGGCGCGAAGTTGAGCGTGATGCCGAGTCGTGCCATCTCGGCACACGACGCGTCCAGTACGCCCCGCCGCTCGTCGACTGGCATCGTCGCGAGGTCCACCGGCGACGGCAGCGGCGCGAACCCGGCCGACGGCTTGAGCCGCGCAACGCGTCCGCCTTCTTGATCGATGCTGACGACGACGTCGCCCAGCCGCTCGCGAACGTGAGCGATCAGTTCCGCGACCTGCGTCGGCGACTCGACGTTGCGGACCTCGCCGCTGCGGATGTCCTTCTCGAACAGCACCACGCCCACCACGCCAGCCTCGGCACACGCGTCGAGGTCGCGCTCTAGTCGCTCGTCACCCGGCCGCGAACCGCGCAGGCCGAGGATGAGGCGGTCGGCGAGGCTCACTTGATCTCCTCCGCGAGGACCACCTCGAAGCCGCGTTGCTGCGACTCGGGGATCGGGCGCTTGCCCTTCTGCAGCGCGCAAACCAGCAGGCTCGCACTGAAGGCGACGACCATCCACCAGCCGATCGACGTGCCGCTGAACTCTCTCATGAGGTGCACGGTGACGGCACCCGTGACGAGCGCGGCGATGATCGTCGCACCCGATCCGCGGTCCAATAGCAGCACGCAGACGAAGACGGCGAGCAGCCCGGCGTAGGCGTAGGTCATGACGCCCAGCGCGAAGGGAATGATGCCTTCCTCCTCACCCGCGGCGACGATCGCGAAGATGATCGCGAAGGTCGACAGGCCGACGCCGACGACGAGGTTGCCGATGCGTGCGACCTTGGCCGAGTCTGCCTCGGTCTTGCCGCCCAGGCCGAGGTCGAGCACGAGGGCACTGGACATCGACGCCATCGTCGAGTCCATGCTGCTCATCGCGGCGGCGAAAAGCCCGGCGATGAGCAGGCCTCGCAGGCCGACTGGCAGGTCGCTCAGGATGAAGCTCAAAAAGACGCGCCGCGTTCCATCGGCGAGGCCCTCTGCGCTGTTGGAGTCGCGAAGGAAGAGCATCAGGCCCACCGTCATGAACAGCGACACCACGGCGATCGCGGCAACCTGCGAGCCGATCAGTGCACCTGCCGCCCGTCCTGCACTCCGCGAGCTGAAGAGCCGCTGGGCCATGTCCTGGTCGGTGCCGAGCGAGGCCGCGTTGAACAGCACCCAGCCGATCAGCACGGACCAAAGCGAGAACGTCGACGTCATGCTCGGCGTCAGGTCGATCAGCTTGAGCTTCCCGGCATCGCCGAGCGAATCGGTCGCTGCGGAGAACGGCATGTCGATCTGACCGGTGAGCACCAGAATGCTCCCGCCGACGGCGATGACGAGCACGATCGCCTGGAGCGTGTCGGTCCAGATGACCGCTTTGATGCCGCCCCACGACGTGTAGATCAAAGCGGCCACTGCGAAGGCAAGTGTGCAAACCACGAGTTGCCACTCTTGAAGGTCATCAAAGAAGATCATGCTCATCGCGATGGCCGCGACGTAGACGCGGACCCCGCTGGCGAGCAGCCGGCCGAGGAAAAACATGCTCGCACAAGCGCGTCTCGCCACGACGCCCCGTCGGTCGCCGATGACCTCGTAGACCGTCGACACGTTCGCCGCGAAGAACTTCGGCAGGAAGAGCCACGAGACGAGCACGGCTGCGATGACCGTCGCGATCGACGCCGAGAGATAGGTCAGGTCGCTGAGATACGCCTGCTGCGGCCCGCCGATGAAGGTGACGCCGCTGAGGCTCGTCGCCAGGACCGAGATGCCGATCGCCCACGCCGGCACGCGTCGGCCGCCGCGGTAGAGATCGTCGGCGGACTTGCTGCCGCGACCTGCCAAGAGGCCGATCGAGAGCACGACGCCCATGTACGCCGCGAGGATGAGCCAATCGACCAGCGTCATGCGATCGCCTTGCGAAGGTTGCCCTCGGTCTCGTCCAGCAGGTCCTCGGCCTCGAGGAAGTCGACGCCCTTGGTCGCCATGACGATCGCCGTCTTCACTCGGCCTTCGCCGGCTTCGAGCATGCGGAACGCGTCATCGCGGCTGAGGTCGAGCATCCACATCAGGATGCGGGCGGCGCGGTCTTCGAGCTTGTCGTTGGTCGCACGCAGGTCGACCATGAGGTCGTCGTGCGTCTTGTTCATCCGCACCATCAGGCCGGTCGAAATCATGTTGAGCGCCAGCTTCGTCGCGGTGCCGGCCTTGAGGCGCGTCGAGCCGACGAGCACCTCCGGCCCCGTCTGCAGGTGGAGCACGTGGTCGGGCTTTGGCTCGTCCGGCACGATGCCGCAGGTGAGCAGGCCCGTCAGACAACCCTTCTCGGCACCGAGCTCGATCGCGCCCAGTGCGTACGGCGTCGTGCCGCCGGCGGTGATGCCCAGGACGGTGTCGCGATCGGTCAGGTCGAACCGGCCGAAGACGTCGGCGATGCCGCGGCGGTCGTCTTCGAGGCCTTCGGACGAGACGGTCAGGGCCGACGTGCCGCCGGCGATGATGCCGACGACGCGGCCGGGCTCGACGTCGAAGGTCGGCGGGCACTCGCTGGCATCGAGCACGCCGAGCCGGCCCGACGTTCCCGCCCCGGCGTAGAAGACGCGGCCGTTGTCTTTGAAACGCCGGACGATCGCGTCGACGAACGCCGCGATCTGCGGCACGGCCTTCCGCACTGCGGCTGCCGCGACGGCGTCCTGGTCGCTCATGAGCAAGAGAAAGTCGGCCGTCGGCAGGGCGTCGGAGCCGGTCGCTTCGGGGAGTCGGCCTTCGGTTGGCACGTGCGACCGATCCGGCGGCAGGTTCATGTCGGGTACGTCCATGAACCGGGCAAGGGTACCACCTCCTGCCGCCGCGTCACAGCCGGGAGCGTGATCGGCACCCTGTCGTGAGCCAACGCCCCGAGGATCGCCATCGCGACCGCTTCTCGCGCCTCGATCGGGACCCCGAAGGTGTCGGTGGTCTTCGTCGGTCCCATCGCACCGACGAGCGCAGCGTTCCGGGCACCACCCCCAGCGATCACGACCTCGACCTCACTCCGGTCGAAGCCGAGTCCAGAGCGCAGCGTCGGACCGGGTCTGACGTCCGAGCGCGATGACTCCGGATCCGACGCGACGCTTCGCTCTGCGTGCGGCTTCGTTTCGAGGACGTCACGGATCGTGCGACCGATCGCGTGGGTGGTCGTTGCGAGGAGGTCGTTCGGAGCAAGGTCGTCGACGTGCGCATCGAGCCACGAGAGTGATTCGTCGTCCGTGCCCAGCGACCGATCCTGGGCACGTTGCGCAAGAAGCAACTGCTGCAACTCGGACGAAGCGGTGTCGTCGACTTCCCCCAATGCCGCCGCGCCACCGTCGCGGTCGAAGGGCTCGCCCAGTGCTCGTCGTGCGGCCGCATCGAGAAGCTGGTTGCAGACGCAGACGTCGAACCCCCGAATACCAGCGATGTCGTCACCCGCCGGCAGAAGCGTGACGTTGCAGAACCCGCCGAGGTTGACGATCGCCCGCGACCTCGTTGCGTCGCGAAACAACACCCAATCCGCCAGCGGCGTGATCGGTGCGCCTTCGCCATCCGCGACAAGGTCGGCCCCGCGCAGGTCGGTCACGACTGGGCAATTCAACGCCTGCACCACCGGCCACGGGTCGATCAGCTGCCACGACACCGGCGGCCGATGGAAGACGGTCTGGCCGTGGATCGCGACGAGGTCGAGTCGACGATCGCCAGCAAGGCCGCGCAGAACGTCAGCGTGCAATCGGCCAAAGTCACGGCAAACACGCGCGATATCGCCGGCTGTCATCGGGACGTTCGTCGCCAGATCACGCAGACGTGGGCCGCAGTCGCCGAGGTCGCGCGATGCGGTCGCGACGAGCGTCGCGGTCATGTCGAGTCCGCTGCCGACGATCTCGACGAGCGCAACGTCCAGCCCGTCGAGGCTGGTGCCTGTCATGCAGCCCGCGACCAGCCGGCGACGCTCGGGCATTCACTCACCCAGTACCTTCACACCCACCAGCGATCGGCCCGTGAGCGCGTCGTCGAACTGCACGCGCACCGTCAGCTCCGCATCATCGGCCGGCGGTGCGTCGAGTGGGCAGGTCACGACGTAGCCGGAAAACAGACGCCCACTGCGCCAGCGATCGCGAAGCTCGGCCGCGTCGAAGGTCCATTCGCCAAGGGCAGTCTCCTCGGCGGTCGACAGGTCGAATAAGGAGACCTTCACGCTGCCGCCGACCTTGATGACGTCGCCGACGGCGTCGACGGGCGTGACGTAGACGTCGAGAGATTGCTCGCTCGAAAGCCCGGTGAGACGACCGAAGGCGAGGTCGGTGGCAGTCGGCGTCGCGGCGAGCTGCGTGGCACTGAGCGTCGCACCATCCGTCACTTCGACCGCAGCCAGGCGAGCCTCCAGCTCGGCGTTCCTGGCGCGAAGGTCCTCCACCTCGCTGCGGAGGAACTGGCGGTCCTTGCGGAGCTGAACCGTGACAGGATCACGACCGCCGCACCCGACGAGCGAGCAGCCGGCGACAAGCACCGCGAGCGCGATCGGGAGTCTGGACGGCATCAGTCGTCGTTCTCGGGGGCGTGGTGGGTGAACGTGTCGGGCGCTCGTTCAAGCACCTTGTCGGCACACCCGTAGTCGACGGCTTCTTCGGCGAAGAGCCACTTGTTGCGATCGAAATCCCTGAGGATCTCGTCGTAGCTCTTGCCGGTCCACTCGGCCATCATGTGGTAGAGACGCTCGCGAAGCCGGAGCATGTGTTTGGCCTCGATGCCGAGGTCGGTCGCTTGGCCCTGCATGACACCGCCGAGCAGTGGTTGGTGGAGCATGACCTGAGCGTTGCGAAGGACGAACCGCTTGCCCTTCGTGCCGGCCGCGAGGAGGGCCGAGCCCATGGAGGCACACATGCCGATGCCGTAGGTGGCGACGTCGCACCGCAGGAACTTCATGGTGTCCAGGATGCCAAAGCCGGCACTGACCGATCCGCCTGGCGAGTTGACGTAGAAGTGGATGTCGGCCTCGGGGTCCTCGGTCGAGAGGAACAGAAGCTGGGCGATGATCAGCTGGGCCGAGTCGTCGGTGACGGGCCCGGCGAGCATGATGATGCGGTCTTTGAGCAGGCGCGAGAAGATGTCGAACGCCCGCTCACCGCGGCCGGACTTCTCGATCACCATGGGGATGAGGTTGTTTTCCATGCTTTTCCTTTGTTTTCTCGTCAAACGAGCAAGCCGGTGAAGAAGAGGACCAGTCCGACCCCGATCAGCAGCAGAATCACCAGCAGCACGCCACCGATGATGCAGCCGGTTTCATCTTCGATGAAGTGGGCAAGCTGCAAGCCGTTTCCAAGCCAGCTGAGCCATCTGCGTTTCCGCTGACGCTTCGCCACCTATTTCTCCTTCGTCGCATCGGTCGCTGCGTCGACGGTGTCGCTGTCCTCTTCGCCGCCGAGGATCTCGTCGATGAGGCCGTAGTCCTTGGCTTCCTGGGCGTCGAAGAACTTGTCGCGCTCCGCATCCTTTTCGATCTGCTCTTCGGTCTGACCCGTCGCCTTGGCGAGGATCTGGTTGAGCGTCTGCTTCGTCTTGAGGATTTCCTCGGCTTGGATTTCGATGTCGCTCGTCTGGCCGTACACGCCGCCGTAGGGCTGGTGGATCATCACCTTGGCGTTGGGCAGAATGAACCGCTTGCCCTTGGTGCCGGCGGCCAGGGCGATCGCCCCGCCGCTCATGGCCCGGCCGATGCAGTAGGTGGCGACGTCGCAGGTCAGGAACTTCATGACGTCGTACATCGCCAGCGTGTCGTCCACGACGCCGCCGGGCGAGTTGATGTAGAAGTTGATGTCCTGGTCGCGCTTGACGCTCTGCAGGTACATCATCTGCATGATGACGCGGCTGGCGCTGGCGTGGTTGATCTCGCCGACGAGGAAGACGACGCGGTTTTCGAGGAGCATCTCCTCGAGCGTCATCTCGCGTGTGCGCTGGTAGCCGCCACCGGGCGCGGCCATGGGCATGTTGGTCGTGGGCACGTGAGGCCGGTCGCCGACGAGGCCTTGCATCCGTGCCAGGGTCGCTGGATCGAGCATGCCGCACACTATGCCGCCGACGGCGGGTCCGATTGTGACGGCAGGAGGCACCCGTGCGTTGCCTGCAGGATCGCATCAATTCTTGGCGATTTTCGAACTGAAGACTGAACGCTTGCGTTTGAGACGTAGTCTCATCGAACGCAGCCGAGTCGGACTCGGCTGCCGCACCGCACGACCCGTCACTTCGACCATGAACATCGCCATCATCTACGGAACCACCACCGGGCAGACTGCCGACGTCGCTCAGCAGATCAAGGAGCAGCTCGGCGATCTCGCAGCCGACCCGATCGAGGTGGACAACTTCGATCTCGCCACCGTCGGCGAGTACGACGCGCTGCTGCTGGGCATCCCGACCTGGGACGTGGGCGAGATGCAGTACGACTGGGACATGGTCGCCGACGACTTCGCTGGGGCGGATCTTGCGGGCAAGACGATCGCGCTGTTCGGCTGCGGCGACCAAGGCGCGTACGCGGACACGTTCGGCGATGCGCTGGGCCTGCTGTGGGACAAGCTCGAACCCAGCGGGCCGAAGCTCGTCGGACGCTGGTCGACCGACGGCTACGACTACGACGCGTCGGTCGGCGTGCGCGAGGGCAAGTTCCTCGGGCTCATGTGCGACCAGGATTGCCAGCCGGAGCTGACCGAAGAGCGCATCCGACGGTGGTGCGAGCAGCTCAAGGCGGAGCTGGAAGGTGCCGAGGTCGCGGCCGCGTGAGCGCCGTTTGTCAGCGGGAGTACTTCTCCAGGAACTTCTGCTCGGTCTCGGCCGTGCCGATGAAGAGGAGTTCGCTGCCGGCTTCGAGGACGAGGTCGGCGGGCGGGTTGACGCGGATATCGCCGTTGCCCTGATCGACCGCGACGATGGTCGCGCCGCTGTCGCGTCGCACGTCGAGCTCTTCGATCTTGTGGCCGATCATGCTGTCCGGGCTGGGCAGGCGAATGACGTTCAGGCCCTCGGCGATCGGCAGGATGTCGGCCCGGGCGACGAACTTCAGAATCCGGCTCACGCCAACCGACGCCATCGACATCGTCACGTCCGCGCCCGCGCGGTGCAGCACGTCGACGCTCCGATCGCGCTCGGCCCGGGCGACGATCTGCGCGTCGGGCTTCAGGTGCCGCATCTGGAGCGTCAAGTAGATGTTGGTCGCATCGTCGCTGGTCGTGATCAGCACGCTCGACGCGTCGTCGAGACCAGCCTCCTGCAAGACCTTCGGATCAGCAGCGTCGCCGGTGATGATGCGGGTGCCTTCGGGCACGTCGCTCGGGTCGATGCGGTCGGGTCTCTGCTCGACGATGTTGCACGAGATGCCGCGACGCTTGAGCGAGCGTGCCGTCGCACGCCCGACGCGTCCGCCGCCGATGACGACGGCCGGCTCGCCGGAGACGTTGTAGATGACGAACGACTCGTCGTACGCCTCGAGCTGTTCGCGTGTCCCGGCCATGAGCAGGACCGCATGTTCGCTGACGACGACGTCGGGCGTCGCGAGTTCGAATCGGCCTCGGTCCCAGACGCCCAGCACGCTCGGGCCGAGGTCGCGGAGGCGGTTTTCGCGGAGGGTTTTGCCGACGAGCGGCGTTCGACTGGCGTTGGCTTCGGCGATGAGGAGCCCGCCGAGCGTCGGCCGGCCCTCTTCGGTGACGTTGCCGTCAGCCACGTCATCGGCGTCGCCACCGATGGTGCGACGGGCGAGCGATTCGCCCATCAGCTCGCTGAACTCGACGACACGTGTCGCCCCGGCGAGCTTCTGGATCTTGGCGGCCGACGCGGTTCGCGCGGCGGAGACGATCGGCGTGTGCGGTGCGGCCTCGCGTGCGACGAAGACCGCGTTCGCGTTGGCGACGTCCTCGCCACAAGCAACGAACACCGCGGCGGCTGATGCTCGACAGAGCTGGAAAGTCTCGACCTCGTCCGGCTCGCCGAGCATGACGCGTAGGCCCATCTCGCGAAGACGCAGTGCCTCCTCGATGTCATCGCCCGCGAGCAGGACATACCGCTGGCCGAACTGGTCGAAGCGTTCGATGAGGTCGTCCACGACCGGCCCGGTGCCGCTGATCACGACGTGGTCGGCCAGGTCCTCGGGCAAACGCCTCGGCACGCGTGCAGCACGCTGGGCCTCCATCCACGGGGCGTAGAAGAACTGGATGAACGTGAACGGCAGCAGCACGAGCAAGAAGAGCGTGCCGCTGACGAGCACCAGCATGCTGAACGCCCGGCCAATGTCGCTCTCGAAGGTGATGTCGCCGAAGCCGAGCGTGCTCATCACGGTCAGCGTCCAGTAGACGGCCGTCACCCACGAGTGCTCTCGATCGCCATAGCCGAGGCGCTCTTCGTAGAGCATCAGGTAGTGAAACACCACGCTGTATGCCGCGACCATCGCGACCAGCACAGCGAGGAAGCGCAGCAACACCAACCCGTTGCTCCGCGTCGGGCCTTTCCGCAGGTGGACGATGACTTGTGCCGCAATCGACTTCATCCGCGGGCGCACACTACGGATCGTGCCGTGCCCGTGAGTTTGGACAGTGTCTCCTGCGTCGGTTCCTTGTGTCAGTCCGCATTGTGACGGGTCCGGAGGCGCTTTGCCGCCGCGAGCCCCTCGACGAGCACCTGGACCTGCTTCAAGAACGCTGCGGTCCAGCACGCGAAGAGTGTCGCACCGGCGAGAATGAGGAGCAGAAACACCCCACACGCCTGCAGGATGTCTACCGGGTTTGGGAAATACATGTTCCCGCCTCCACCAACTCCCCGCGGGTTTAAGGCGACGGGGGCGACGAAAATCGCGACGCATACCCCGGCCACTTCCACCCAGAACTTGATGCTCGCGTTACGGAGAGTTTCAAACGCGGGATCAATCGTTTTCACACCATGTCGATCACGGTCGGTTGTCGCGTCGGCGTAGGTGAGACGAAAGGCCGCTTCGCGCCGTGGTGTCGCCTGACGTCTTGGCTGGAACGTGCGTGCTGGTTTCGCGTTTCGCGGACGCAACTTCTGGTGGACGTTCTGGAGATGCTCCAGCATGTTGACTCCACGCCATCCACCTGCGACTGCCAGTAGCAGCCCGATTATCAAGCAGGACGTCGCAAAAGACGAGCCGACCGGGTAGAGAAATGCGAGCCCGATCGCAACCAAACCGAGGCCGTGCACCGTCGACAGAGCAAGGTGTGTCTGATACGGCTCGCTCCTCCACAGCCCACGACTTTGAAATCGGATCATCCACTGATCGCTGAGGCAACGAAGGACGGCCGCCAAGAAAAAGCATGCAGCCGCCCCTGGTTCCCAAGGCTGGAAGAGGAACGCAGTCACAAGATCGAGTCCACCGGTGCCGGTTGGCTCGAGCCCGATACTTCCTGAGAGTGCCGCTAATCCGACACCAGTGATGATGAACAGATCTGCGACGATCCAGCCCGCCGTCACTCGGATCGCCAGAGCGGGAAGCCGGTGATCAGTTTGAGGCACCGGTGCACGGTATTCGTTTCATGAAAGCCCCGTTTGCCGTGTCGCGGTGCTCACTTGAGCGCGACGACGAGTTCGCGGACGAGGACGTCGGGTTCGAAGGGTTTTTGGAGGAAGCGCCACGGCATCGACGTGTTGGCGAAGTGCGGTGAGGCGGAGGCGGCGACTTCGCCGTTGGTGTAGCCGCTCATCAGCAGGACCGGCAGGTCGGGGAAGAGCTCGCCGGCACGCTTGGCGACGTCGACGCCGGTCAGGCCGGGCATCGCGACGTCGCTGGCGATGACGTCGTACGGCAGGCGATGACCTTCGGCGGCTTCCTCGAGCAGTTCGATCGCCTGTGTGCCGTCGGCGGCGGCGTCGACGTCGAAGTGGGCGCGACGCAGGATGCGCATCAGGAGCTTCCTGACCGCGTCCTGGTCTTCGACGAGCAGCACGCGAAGGGCGCGATTCTCACTGGCGTGGACGAGCGCCTCCAACGCCTCGGACGTCTCGTCGGAGGTCGGCGTCTGATCGGTCGTGGCATCGGCATCGACGCATGGCAGGCGAATGATGAACGTCGTTCCGCCGCCGGGTGTGTCGGAGAACTCGACGCGTCCGCCGCTTCGTCGAACCAAGCCGTAAACGGTGCTGAGGCC
The DNA here is from genome assembly GCA_038746835.1 of Planctomycetota bacterium. Lineage (NCBI taxonomy): Bacteria > Pseudomonadati > Planctomycetota > Planctomycetota bacterium. Next base: position 24,487 of record JBCDKH010000007.1, read on the forward strand.
CAGGCCCGTGCCGAGTCCTTCGGGCTTGGTGGTGAAGAACGGCTCGAACACGTGCGGCCTGGCGCTGCCTGGGATGCCCGTCCCATGGTCGATGATCTGCAGCTCCGCCCAGCCGTAGTCGCCTTGGTCGGCGTGGTGCCGCAGCACGATGCGAATCGGCTCCTCGCTCGGGCCGTTGCCGACGGTGGCGTCGTGGGCGTTGACGAGCAGGTTGAGCAGAATGCGATCGACCTGGTCGGGCTCGGCGTTGACGGGTGGCGTGTTGTCGGCGTCGATTTCGAGGCGAATCTTCCCGCCGCACGCCGCTTCGTACATCCGGCGATGCTCGACGAGCAGCTGGTTGAGATCGCTGCGGCCCGACGGCGGGCGATGCCGACCGGAGAAACTCAGCAGCGAACGCGTGAGTTCCTGAGCGGTCTCCGCAGCGCGGCGCACCTCGGCGAGGTCGCCCTTGAGGCTGTCGCTCTGGCCGTCGACGAAACCCTCGGCCTTGTCGACGCGACGTTCGGCGAGCCTTGCGTAGCCGATGACAGCGGTGAGCAGGTTGTTGAAGTCGTGCGCGACGCCGCCGGCGAGCCGGCCGACCGCTTCCATCTTTTCGGCCCCGGCCAGACGCTGTTCGAGCTCCAGCTTGTCGGTGACGTCGCGGAGCGTGACGAAGATCGTTTGCGTCGACTTGTCGCCAAGGTCGACGACGCGGAGTTCGGCCTCGCGTGAGGAGCCGTCGGGTCGACGCAGCGTCAGCCGGCTCAGGTCACCGCCATCGATCGGAATGCCGAGCGACGCGCCCAGCAGCGAGTCTGCGGGTCGGCCGAAGAGTTGTTCGGCAGAGGGGTTGGCATAGCTGACAACGCCTTCGGGGTCGAGCAGGAGAACCGCATCGAGCGATGCCGCCAGAAGCCGGTCGGCCGCCGCGACGAGTGGCGCGGAGGCGTGAAGTGGCGCCGCCGGTGGCGTTACGGGGTTGGCGTCGTCGTCGTGACTCATCGGCGTCGGCGGCTGGCGGTCTTGCCGCCGATCGTCAGTCGAGGTCGCTGGTCGGGTCGATGTCCGAGACGTCTGAGGTCATGGCCTCGCCCGTACGAAGCCGGTTGATGTCACCCTTGGGTCCAGCCAGGACCATGCCCGAGTCGGTAATACGGTAGCGGCGGTGCTCGCGCGCGTGCATGCTGCCGCGCATCTTGAGCAGCGTCAGGGCGCGCTCCATGCGACCCTGCGTGTCGATGTAGCGGAGCATGATGATCGTGTCGTTGAGCGTGCTGATGTGCTGCTCGCTGATGCTCACCTCGTCGCCCAGGCTTCCACCGCCGGCCGTCAGGACGGTGGTCACGCGGTTCTGCTTCACGAAGGCTGCCAGGCCGATGAGAAACTGGCGAAACGCGAACTGTGGCCCGATGCGTTCCAGGGCCGACAGCGAGTCGATCACCAAGCGTCGCGGCTGTTCTCGCCTGACGACTTCCTGGATGCGGAGCAAGTGTTCCTCCATGCCGAGCGCCTCCGGATACAGGCTCTCGAGCACGATCTTGCCGCTCCGCTCGGCCTCTTTGAGGTCGAGCCCGAAGGCGGCGGCGTTGCGGAAGACCTGCTCGCGGCTTTCTTCGAACGCGAGGAACATCGACTTCTCGCCGGCGTTGGCTCCGCCCATGACGAAGTGGTTGCACAGGAGCGTTTTGCCCAGGCCCGTCGCGCCGCTGATGAGGACGACCGAGTCGCGGAAGAGTCCGCCGTCGGTCATGCGGTCCAGCTCGGGCACGCCGGTCGTCGTGCGCTCGACGCCCGAACCTTGTGTCAGCTGCATCGTCGAGATGCCCAGCACGCTGATGCCTCGTCCGGCACGGATGACGAAGGGACTCTCGCCCTCGACGTGGGCGCAACTGCGGAGCTTCTTGATCTCGACGCTGCGTCGACGTCGCTCGCCGTAGCGGTTGTTGCGGAACAGCAGCACGCCGTCGGTGATGAACTCGTCGAGGCCGAATCGGCTGACGGGGCCGTCGTCTCCGGAGCGTTCGCCGGTGAGCAGGACAGTCAGCCCGGCGCGCTTGAGGCCTTCGATGAGCTGCCGGAGCGGCGGACGAAGTGCCAGATTCGGGTCGAAGCGGTCGCCGCTGTGTCGCTCGCTGCTGACGAAGTTGGCGGCGAGTCCGGCAAGCGAGTCGATCACGACGCGGTCGGCGTTGATCTTCTGAGCGGCGTTGACGATGCGCGCGAGCAGACCGGCTAGGTCGAACGAGTCGTCCAGCACGACGTCGCCGCCGCCGTCGTGCTTGTCGGGCATGTCCTGGACCGCCTCGCCGCCTTCGAGGTGCGACGGCAGGACGTCGAGCAGGATGAGCTTTCCGCCGTCTTCGGCCTTCTTGGCGTCCCGGCCGAGGCTGGCGATGGTGCGACGCAGCTGGTCGCTGGACTCTTCGAAGCTGACGAAGACCGCCGCCGAGTCGGCCTCGGCTGCGCCGTCGAGTGCGAAGTGGATTGCCGCGAGCGTCTTTCCTGTGCCGGCCGTCCCGGCGATGAGGATCGCCCGTCCGACCGGCATGCCGCCGCCTAGGAGCTCGTCGAGGCCGGCGATGCCGCTGGGCGTGCGTTCGGTGCCGTCCTGGTGGCGTCCGGGCGTGGAGAAGAAGCCCTGGTAGTACGACGCGTCGCCGCCGGCACCGTCGCGCGGGGTACGCGCGGGGTTGTCGTCGGAAGCTGTCGCGGCGGGATCGCTCATGGAGAGTGCAGTCTCGAAGAGTTTGGTGCGGAGGAGCCGCCAGCGGCCGGAGTGCCGGCGTCGCCGTGGGTGTCGGCTCCTGCCATGGCGGCGGCGTGCTGGACGGCGGATCGGAGCTTGACGGGATCCGTCAAGCCGCCCACGAAGCGACGCACGCCCAACACCGCACCGCCCGGCTGAACCAGCGTCAGCTCCAGCAGCGGCGTGGCGAGGACTCGCGCCTCGTCGGCCACTGCAGGTTGTTCGAGAATGTCGATAACAGCAACGGCAAAACCGCTGTCGCCGTTCAAAGCTTGCCCGACCGCCACCGATGCCGCCCGCGCTGCCGATGACCCGGCGACGAACACGCGCAGCCGACCCGGCGGGCTGAGCGAGTCGGGTTGGGGTGCGTTACGAGTCATCCCAAAGACACTCTCGGTGCGGGAGGCAGAGGCCGACGGGCATTTTCAGCGAGCGCCGTCCCGACTGTACTAAAGACGCACTGACTGCCAACGCCTTGCATCGTCTAAAGCAAAACAATGACAAACCGGGCCGCGACAGATGTCGCGACCCGGCCAGTCAGTCCTCCGCCTTCTCGCCGGCGGGGGCCATCTTCACGATGCGCGGGTCGAACCGGGCGACCACGTCCACAAGGTCGGTCTGGGCGGCCATGACCGCTTCGATGTCCTTGTAGACGCCCGGCACCTCGTCGAGGCCGGCACTCATCAGCTCCACGTTCGCCTCGTCCAGCTGCGGCTTGACGTGACTCCAGCGGAACTTGGACTGCGCCTGACGCCGGCTCATCACCCGGCCGGCACCGTGGCTGGCGGACGTGAGCGACTCGGGCTTGCCACGGCCGCGGACGACGTAGCCGGGCGTGGCCATCGAGCCGGGGATGACGCCCAGAACGCCCCCGCCGGCCGGGGTTGCGCCCTTTCGGTGGACGACCACCTCTTCGCCGTCGTGCTCTTCGAGCCAGGCGAAGTTGTGGTGGTTCTCCACCGTCGCCGCGATCTTCAGGCCCGCCGCCTTGGCGACCCGCTTGTGGATGACCTCGTGGTTGGCGGCCGCGTAGTCGCCCATGAGGTTCATCGCCGCGAAGTACTCGGCCCCCGCCTCGCTGTCGAGGTCGAGCCACGACAGGTGCTTGAGCTGCTTTGGAAGCTCCGGGTGCCGATCCATCGCGATGCGGCTGTAGTGCTCGCAGACCATGGCCCCGGTTCCACGGCTGCCCGAGTGCGACAGGAGCGCGAGGTACGTGCCCGCGGGCAGGCCGAGGTCGGGTGCGACGAGGGTGACGGTTCCGAACTCGACGAAGTGGTTCCCGCTGCCGCTCGTGCCGAGCTGCTTGCGCGCCTTCGTCTTGAACTTCTCCGTCACCGGGCTCACGGACCAGTCGGCGTCAAGGACGTCGTGGTCGTTGGGCTCCTTGAACACGGCCCCGGTACCGAAGCGCGTCTCGGACTCGATGGCGTTCTTGAGCTTCTCGCGAAGCCCTTCGAGCCGCTCGCCGGGCAGGTCGTAGACCGACAGCCTCATACGGCAAGCGATGTCGACGCCGACCGCATACGGGATGACCGCGTTCTTGACCGCCAGCACCCCGCCGATCGGCAGGCCGTAGCCGAGGTGGGCGTCGGGCATGAGCGCACCACGCACGGCCACGGGCAGCGTCGCGGCGCGGTCCATCTGCTCCAGAGCGTTGGCGTCGAGGCCTTCGCCCCAGATGGCGATGTCGGCCGGGGTCTCGCGTGGCGTGAACGGGTGGAGCCGCTCGTGGGCCTCCTTCAGCTCGACGAACACCGGTGCCAGGTCGCTCCAGTGCGCGTCAGCCGTCAGCTCGTCGGGCTTGTTGACGAGACGCCAGACGTGGCCCTTGGCATCGCGGCCGTCGAACACGCCCTCGCGGGCGAGCTGCTTGATCCGCTGCCGAACACGGGGCACCAGCTCGGCCGGCACGCCCATCTTGATGATGGCCTTCTCCTTCATGGGAAGAGCCTCCTTTTCCTAAAACGAGATCGGCCGCCTGCGACGGGTCGGATTCGTCCGACGGGTCGCAGGCGGCCGGGAAGGCTCGCGGAGAAAGGTCCCGTCAGATCACGATGCAGTCATTGCGAAACAGACCACCAGCCAGTAATTCCTGGCATGAGCCTTTCCACATTGTGACAGCTATCCGCGACACGGGGCGGGAAACATAGCAGGCAGTCTGTAAAACGCAAAGGCGCAAAGAGACGAAGGAACGCAAAGTCAGAGATTTTTTCTCGTCGCGTCTTCCTCTCTTCTGCTCTTTGCGGTTCTTCGCTCCTTTGCGACTTTGCGTTTCAGCGAGCGACTCCCGCGATACGATGAGCGCCGTGCCGCCACCACCCGACATCGACGCGACGTCGATCGACGCCGGCTCGGCGACGAGTCTGGACGGGTACGAGGTTCGGTTCACCATCTCACTCCAGCCGCAGCGTCGGCGAAGCGAGATCGACGATGCCGCGTTCGCCGGCGCATTCGTCGGCATGCACAGCGCGGAAGAGGCGATCGAAGCCCTTCGGCCAGACGCCGAGCGTGCACTGGCGAGCGTCACGCAGTCGCTGGAACCAGCCGACGTCGAGGCATGGCAGGCCGAGCCGCCGATCGAGGCGTTCGCCAAGGCGATCCGCGCGTTCCTGTTTCGCTTCGGTATGGAGACCGGACCGATCCGCGTGAAGGCGTCGTCGCCTGCGTTCGAGGAACAGTCTGCCATGGCCGAGGCCGCCGAGGCCGCGAAGCGGGCCGAGGGCCACGCGGCGTCGCTGGTGGCGGCCTTCCACGAGCTGCGTCAGAAGCACCCCGACGTCCCGCCCGGCAAGCTTCTGATGGGCCTGCCCGAGGCGGATCGTCGGCCGACGTTGATGAAGCTCATCGAAGGCGAGGCCGAGCGTGACACGAGCCGCCTCTTCGTCGCCGCGGGTTCGGCGTTGTACGAGTTGCACGGCGACCAGCTCACCGTCTTCGCCGCCGCCGGCGGGAGTCTCGGTCCGATCCGCCGGCTGGCGTTCGCGGAAGTGTCAGGCCGGCCGATCGTTGCATGCGGGTGTCGGGACGGCGTGACGCTCCAGCCGGTGGACGTTCCGGACGCGGCGGGTGAAGTGCCGTCGATCCTGCCCAACGAGGGAAGCGGTCGTGGCTTTGGGAGCATCGACCTGATCGCCAACGGTGACGGCACGTGCTGGCTCTGGATGACGCACACCGAACGCGGTGCGGAGTGCCTGCTCATCCGCGGGCTCAGCGCTCCGCTGCCGCCGCTGAAGCGCCTCCAGTTCGTCGATGGACACCACCGGGAATCGAAGTTCGTCGCGGCACCAGCTGGCGACTGGGCGATGCTGGTCGCCGACGCCGGCGTCGAGATCGCATACACAGGTTCGGGGCACTACACACTCCCGGTTGGCGGGCCTTCCGCACAGGCTGTCAGGTTCTTCTCGACGCGGGTGCCGCTTCGTCCGCACCCGTTGCTCACTCTCGCGCGAGGTGAAGTGATTGAGGCCGTTGTGTCTGATGCAGAAGACCTCGAAGAAGTGGATGTTCGGTGGCAGGAGCGCACAAGGTTCGGGACGGACTTAGCAAGTGCAGGTCTGGTTCCGTTCGTCGGCGACATCCGCATCGCCGCCTGCCTGAAGGACGGGCCGATCGCGGTGGCCGGTGTCGAGGACGACGTCGTGGTCGAGTACCAGTCGCCGTACTCCGGCTTCGCAGAAGTCGCGGCGTCGGCCGGTTGTGTTGCGGCCATCACCGCCGATCGCGAGCGGCTGGTCGTCTGGCGACTCGATCGTCCGGAGCAGCCCGAGCACGATGTGTTCCTTCCGAGCACCACCCGCAGCCGCGGAGCGGACCTGATATTCGTTCCTACTTCGTCATCCTGAGCGAGCGCAGCGAGTCGAAGGACCTCGTCTGACCGTTGCGCGAATCCAGGCGAGGTCCCTCGGCTGCGCTCGGAATGACGGATTGATTGCTTGTCGTGGTTCCGAAACCCGACCTGCACCACGCGCTACGCTGGCGACGTGCTGCGGGAGGCGAGCAACATCTCGAGCAGCACGCCGGACACCACGCCGTCGTTCGGGCAGCTGACGAAGCGCCTGCTGGTCCTGGGGCTGCCGATCGCGGTCGAGAACCTGCTGCACATCTTCGTCGGCCTCACCGACACCTATCTCGCCAACCAGCTCGACAAGCCCGCCGCCGCGGCCGTGGGGGCGACGACCTACGTGCTCTGGTTCATCGGGCTCATGACCGGCTCCGTCGCGACCGGCTCGACCGCGCTCATTAGCCGAGCGACTGGTGCAAACGACCGTCGCACCGCCAATGCCGCGACCGGGCAGTCGTTCCTGCTGGCCGGGTCTGTCGGGCTCGTCCTGGCGACGCTGCTGCTCGTCCTCGCCGGGCCGGCGGGCGGATGGTTCGGGCTCGAGAACCCGCAGACGCAGGCGTACATCACGCAGTACCTCTGGATCCTGGGCTTTGGCGTGCCGCTGGCGGTCTTCACGTTCGTCGGCAACGCCTGCCTGCGTGGGGCCGGCGACACGCTCACGCCCGCCATCGCGATGATCGTCATCGATCTCGTGAACATCGGGCTCAGCTTCGGCCTGGTCTACGGCTGGGGTCCGCTGCCGGCGATGGGCTTCGACGGCATCGCCTGGGGCACGGCCATCGCCTACTCCGGCGGGGCGTTTGTCGTCGCGGCCGTTCTGATCCGCGGCAGCTCGACGGGCCTCAAGCTCTACCTCCACCGGCTCCGCCCGCACGTGTCGGTCATCCGCCGCGTCTTGAAGGTCGGCCTGCCGAGCATGTTCGAGGGGCTCACCTTCTGGGGTGCCAACTTCGTCGTCCTCTACCTCGTCGGCACGCTGGGCGACGTCGCTGGTGCCGCCCACAACGTCGTCGTCCGCGTCGAGGCGTTGAGTTACATGACCGGCTTCGCCATCAGCACCGCGGCCGCGACGATGGTCGGGCAGGCACTGGGCCGCCGCAATCCGACCGAGGCGATGCGGAGCGGCACCGTCGCCTTCGTGGTCGGCGGCGGGTTCATGGTCGGGTGTGGCGTGTTGTTCGTGGCCGTGCCGCACTTCCTGTGCGGGCTGATCGCCAGTGAGCCGGAGATTGTCGAGCAATCGGCCAAGGCGCTGCGCGTCGTCGGCTTCGCCCAGATCGGCTTCGCGGCGATGATGATCTACGGCGGCGCGCTCCGCGGTGCCGGCGACACGACGGCCGTCATGACGCGCAACCTCGGCAGCGCGATCGTCCTGCGAATGACGGGTGCCCTGCTCGTCGTCAACGTCTTCGGCTTCGGCCTGATCGCCGTCTGGGCGGTCCTCGCGATCGACCTGATGAGCCGCGGCCTGCTCCTCGCCGGTCGCTTCTACTCGGGAAAGTGGACCACTCGCGAGGTCTGACGCGTTACGATCGCTCCCGATGGATCTCCGCAACGTCGACCTCGGAGCCGCCCTGCGTCGCATCGCCGATCGCCGCATCGAGCAGGCAATGGACGAGGGGAAGTTCAACAACCTCGAAGGCGAAGGCAAGCCGCTCGACCTCGAGCCGGTACCGGCCGACGAAGAGGCCAAGGCGATGTACTGGGCGGTGAAGCTGTGTCGCCAGAACAACGTGCTGGGCGACGCGATGAAGAAGGAAGCCCTCCGCCGGACGACGTCGGAATGATCGCGTCGCTCCGACTCGCGGCCGCGGTCAAGGAGCGGGCGAGCGATCTCGGTTTCGACGCCTGCGGCATCGCCTCGGCCGGCGAGACCCAACACGCCGACTACGTCCACCAGTTCTTCCAGCAAGGCCGCCACGGCGACATGGCATGGCTCGCCAATCGGCGCGACGAACGCCTCGACCCACGCACGTACCTGCCGGGTGCACGCTCGATCATCGTCGTCGCCACCAGCTACAACGTGCCGCTCCGTCATCCTGAGCGAGCGGAGCGAGTCGAAGGACCTCGCCTGCCGTCCGACGATCAGACGAGGTCCCTCGACAAGCTCGGGATGACGGAGGGCAAAGTCGCCCGCTATGCCCTCGGCATCGACTACCACGACCACCTCAAAAACCGGCTCTTCACCCTCGCCGACTGGCTGCGAACGGAGACGCCCTGCGAGACGCGCGTCTGCGTCGACACGGCCCCGGTGCTCGAAAGCGAGTGGGCCGCGCGAAGTGGCATCGCCTGGCAGGGCAAGAACCGACTCGCCCTGAGTACGACGCTCGGCAGCTACCTGCTCCTCGGCGAAATCCTGACCACCGCCGACCTCGCTGGCGACGCGCAAGCAACGAACCGCTGCGGAACCTGCAACGCGTGCATCGACGCCTGCCCGACCGACGCGCTCACGCCCTACCAGATCGACCCGCGACGCTGCATCAGCACGTGGACCATCGAACATCGCGGCGATGACCTGCCGGGCGATCCCCACGGCTGGCTCTTCGGCTGCGACATCTGCCAGGAAGTCTGCCCCTGGAACCGCAAGGCCGCCCCGGCGACGGACCCGCTCGTCCAGCCCCGGCCCGGCTTCGAGTCCGGCACGCTCGACGCGGAAGCCGTGCTGCGTTGGACACCCGACGACTTCCGCTCGGCCACACGCAAGTCGGCGATGCGACGCGTGAAGCTTCCGCAACTGCAGAGAAACGCCCGGGCCGTTCTTTCGAATGGCCGGGCGTGAAGAAGCGAATTGTCAACTCGTTTACGAGACCGTGATTTTGCGCGGCTTGGTCTCTTCCTTCTTCGCAAGCTTCAAGTAGAGAACGCCCGCGTCGAGCTTGGCCTCGACGTTGTCCGTCGCGACGGTTTGCGGCAGGCTGAAGCTGCGGCTGAAATAGGTGTACCGACGCTCGTTGAGCAGCGTCTCTCGCTTGTCGTCGTCACTCGTCGCGGGCGAACGTTCGGCCGTGACCGTCAGCACGCTGTTGTCGACCGTGACGTCGATGTGCTCCTTGGAAAAGCCGGGAAGTTCGGCCTCGAAGTAGAGGGCGTTCTCGTCCTCGTGAATGTCGACCGCGTAGGGCGCGCTGCGCCGGCCGTTGGTCGTCTGCGGGGTTTGGCCGAAGAATCGGCCGAGCATCGTGTCGAACTCGCGTTGCATGTCGACGAAGACGTCATTGCCGCGATGTCGCTGGATGGTGGTGGGCAGTGCCATAGTGAAAAGGTCCTTTGGAAAAGGGGGTCGTTGTGCGGCTGTCCCGCCGCGAATCAATCGTCGCCGAGTCAGTGAACAACGGTCGTGCCAGACGTCGAACCTCACTGGCTCGCTGCAAACGAGGTCTGCGGCGAGAAACGGCTGCAGATTTGGCATGCGTTGCCGCGTTGGCAGCCGGCCAACGATGCGGCGTGCCGCCCGTCGTGCAGATCTTCGGCCCCACCGCAAGCGGGAAGTCTGCGCTGGCCATGGAAGTGGCCAAACGTCTCGATGGGATCGTGCTGGCAGTCGACTCGATGACCGTCTACCGCGGCATGGACATCGGCACCGCCAAGCCGTCAGCCGAGGAACGAGCGTCGGTCCCGCACGAGGGACTGGACCTCGTCGATCCGACCGAAGCGTTCACGGTCCGGCAGTGGCTCGATGTTGCGGATCGCGTGCTGGCAGAGACAGACCAACCCGTCATCGCCGTCGGTGGAACGCCGCTCTATCACCAGGCTTTGGTCCGCGGCCTGTTCGATGGTCCCGCGGGCGACGAGGCGATCCGTCGAGAGCTCGACCCACTCAGCGACGACGAGGTCCACGCGAAGCTCGCCGAGGTCGATCCGGTCTCCGCCGGCCGGCTGCATCCGCACAATCGTCGTCGCGTCGTGCGAGCGCTGGAAGTCCATCGCCTCACCGGCCGGCCGATCAGCGAATTGCAGCGTCAGTGGGAAGAGGGCCCGGACCGCGTCGAAACCGTTCGCTTCGGCATGGCCTGGCCGCGCGAGGAACTCAACCGCCGGATCAACGCGCGAACGAAACAAATGATCGCCGACGGCTGGCCCGCTGAAGTCGAGGCGCTGCTCGATCGTCACGGCCATCTCGGTCCGACCGCCCGCGAGGCCGCCGGGTATCGCCTCCTGTCGCTCGTGGCTCAGGATCGGATGTCGCTGGCCGACGCGGCGGAGCAGATCAAGATCAAGACGCGTCAGCTCGCCAAGCGGCAGATGACGTGGTTCCGTCGATTCCAGCAGACGCTCTGGCTCGATGGTGCAGCTTCTGCAGCCGAACAGGCCGACAAAGTCGGTGAGCTGCTCGCAAACGCTGAAAATAGAGCTTGACCGTGCTAGAAACTGGAGTATCTTGCGGGAGCGGCAGATGTCCTGCTGCATTCCGGAGGAACCCAATGTCCAACCCACGTTTTCTGCTTCTCGCTGCGTCCGCCACGGCGACGCTCGTCTCTGCTGCCTCGGCCTCGCCGGTGCTCATCGATTTTGGCAACGACGACAGCTTCCGCGGCGTCTCGACGCCCTCGCCTGATGCCGACGGCAACTTCTGGACGAGTGTCTGGACCGGCGACTTCTACTCCAACCTTCCCGACGCCGACGGCAACGCGACGACGATCGACATCGGCTTCGACTCCAGCTTCGTCGGAGGCGGCTCGCTCGGCTCTGACTACTTCAACGGTCCCTCCGGCGCAACGCAAGACCCGGCCGCAACCGTCTACGACGACGGAGCCCTCGGCCTGCTCGGTGCCAACGAGGCCGTCTACGACTACTACTCAAATGCCGGCTGGCAGCTTCAGGGCCTTGACCCGTCGCTGACGTACACGCTCACGTTTTACGGGTCGCACAAGTTCAACAACGACAACACGACCCGCTACGCGACCTACACCGACACGGACTTCACCACCGTCGTCGACTCGGTCGATCTCGTCGTCGGCGTGAACTCGAATCACAACCAGGACCAAGTTGCGGTTCTGACGAACGTCGCACCCGACGCGAGCGGCATCATCTACTTCGCCTTCACCGGGGCCAACGGCGGCAACGGTTACCTGAACGCGATGTCGGTCGCTGTTGTGCCTGAGCCCGCTGCTGCGACGCTCGGCCTGCTCGGACTCGGTGCGATGCTCACGCGTCGCCGAGCCTGAGCCCGGCCTCCACGATCCAGGAGAGAGACGCTTCGGCCACCAGGCCGAGTCGTGCGGTGCCGCGCCGCGCGATGTCCCTTTCGTCTTCGGAGAAATCTCATGACAACGCACCTGTCCTCGAACCCATCTCGCGTGCTCGTGATCGCCCTGCTGGTTGGCGTGTTCGGCTTCGTCGGACAGGCGTTGGCAAGCGACTTCCGCAGTGAGATCAGCCGCGGCGACGATGCGCGGAAAGAAGAGCGCTACACCGACGCTTTGTCCGCGTACCAGAAGGCCGGCGAGGCGGCGAAGTCCGACACCGATCGGGCGATTGCACTCAGCAAGCGAGCGCTCGTTCAGGCGTACGACCTTCGCGACTACGAGACGGCGGCCGAACTGGCGGACGCAGCGCTGTCGATGCCCGACGTCCACCCCGTCGGCCACGTCAACGCGTACCAGGTCAAGGCCGTCTACCACCTCAAGCACAATGAGGATTTCCGGGCGGCACAGCGGACGCTCGACCAGGCCTTCAAGCTGGACGAGGTCGACTGGGCCCATCCGACGTTGCACATGCTGAGGGGCGACGCACGCCGACTTGATGGCAAGGGCCTTGAGGCGATCGAGTCGTACGAGGTGATCGCGAAGGACGCGGACCTCAACGATCGATTCCGCGCGACCGCCTGGCTGAACATCGGCCTGTCGCACCAATACGTGCTGCGTGACGCAACCAACGCCAAGACCGCCTACGCCGAAGCGCGCAAGCTGCACGACGGACTCGGTTACGAGATTGACAAGCACCTTGAGCGGCTCGCCAGCAGCAACTGACACGCTTCACCACGCGTTCCATTCGCCAGGATTGCCATGCGACTTGCTCTTCCATTCAAGGCGGCGTTGATCTCGGTGGCCGTCGCTTTGGGCGGCTGCGATTCCGGGGCCGTCTCGACGGACGCCGAACCCACGTCTGCCGTGCACACCGCGGCCGATCCCGACGTCACGCCCTCCGTCAAACGAACGGACAAGCTCGTCCTCATGCACTACATGCCCTGGCATCGCACGCCCGAGGAGTTCGGCGGGCGTGGCGGCTGGGGCGGGCACTGGACCGGCTGGGGCCGGCACGACCCGGAGCAGATCGATGACACCGGACGACGCGACGTCTACTCGCACTTCTACCCGCTCATCGACGTCTACGACTCCGCCGACCCACACGTGGTCGAGGCTCAGCTGCTCCAGATGCGCCTTGCCGGCGTGGACGGCGTCATCGTCGACTGGTACGGCATCGGACAGGCGGCCGACTATCCGGAAAATCAGGTCGGCACGCAGGTGCTCTTCGAGCAGTGCGAAAAGCTCGGCATCGACTTCGCCGTCTGCTACGAAGATCGCACGGTCGAAGTCCTCGTCAACGAAGGGCACGTCGAGTCCGAAGCCATCGGCGAACACCTGGCCGAGACGCTGGTGTGGCTGCAGGAGAACTGGTTCGCCTCGCCGGTCTACGTGCACCTGGGTGACCGGCCGTTGTTCCTGAACTTCGGGCCGATCTACGTCTCCTCGGGCGACGTCTGGGAGGTCGGTCTGTCGGCCGTCTCACCCAGGCCGATGTTCATTCCGCTGCAACATCTGTGGCGCGGCGTCGACGCGGATGGCGGGTTTGCGTGGGTCCACCACCGCGCGTGGGACAATGATCCGCCTGTCGACGTCGTCAAGCAGCGATTGCTCGACCTCTTTGCCGACATGGCCGAGGGCGGCGAGTTTGTTCCGGCGGCCGTGACGGGCTTCAAAGACATTTACGACGTGCCGTTCGAGTCGCTCGACCACCGTGACGGCGACACGCTGCGTGCCTCGCTCGAAGCCGCCCTGGCCGCGCCTGGACGCGTCGTGCAGCTGGTCACGTGGAACGACTACGGCGAGGGCACGATGATCGAGCCGACGCGCGAGTTCGACCACCTGTTCCTCGAGATCCTGCAGGACCGCCTGCTCGATGGCGGCGCGCATGACGACCTTCGACTGCCAGCGCGTCTGTTGGATCTGCGACGGGCCGGCAACGTCGCGTCGAGCGAACTGGACGCCATCGCGCAGATGCTGTCCGATCGCAACGTCGCCGGGGCGCGCGCAGCGTTGGACCGACTCGACACCGACTGAGCCTCGACCCGTATCCATCCGATGAGCCATCGCCTCTGGTCCCTGCCGTGGGTTGCGCTTCTGGCGTGCCAGCTGTTCCTAGCCCAATCCGTGTCTGCCGACGTCACGTACACCATCGACCGCGACATCGGCTACTGGGGCGACGACGCGCCCGACGACTACGCCGAGGAACGCTGCCGGCTCGACGTCTACCGGCCCGAAGGGGGCGAGGCGTTTCCGACCGTCATCTGGTTCCACGCGGGTGGCCTGACCGCGGGCGAGCGGTTCATCCCCGGCGAGCTCCGCAAGAGCGGCATGGCCATCGTCGCCGCTGATTACCGGCTCAATCCCAAGGCAGAGGCTCCCGCCTACCTCGAAGACGCTGCTGCAGCGACGGCGTGGGTGCTGGACAACATCGAAGCCCTCGGCGGCGATCCGGATCGCGTCTACATCACCGGTGCCTCCGCCGGCGGCTACCTCGCGACCATGGTCGGCCTCGACGATCGCTGGCTCGCCGCGCACGACAAGTCGCCCAGCGACCTGGCCGGCATCATCTCGCTCAGCGGGCAGATGATCACGCACTTCACCGTCCGCAAAGAGCAAGGCGTCACCGGCACGCAGCCGGTCATCGACGACATGTCGCCGCTGTTCCACGTCAAGCCTGACGCGCCCACGCTCGTCCTCATCACCGGCGATCGCGACGTCGAACTCTTCGGCCGATACGAGGAAAACGCGTACATGTGGCGCATGATGCAAGTCGTCGGCCACAAGGACACGACGATCTACGAGCTCGACGGCTTCAACCACGGGCAGATGACGCAGCCGGCGCTCTTCCTCATGCGACGACTGGTGCTTGAGGACGGCGAGCAGTGAGGCGGTTTGCCATCGCTGCATGCGCCGTGGTCGTCGCCACTCCGACGGCAATCGCCCGGCCGCCGGTCTACTTCCACTACATGCCCTGGTTCGAAACGCCCGCCAGCAACGGCGGCGAGTGGGGCTACCACTGGCAGTTCCTCAATCGCGACCCCAGCCAGGTCGACGCTCAAGGGCGACGCGACATCGCCTCCCACTACTACCCGAAGATCGGGCCTTACGCGTCGGGCGATCCGAACGTGCTGGAGTACCACCTGCTCCTGACCAAGCTGTCCGGTGCCGAGGGTCTTCTGCTCGACTGGTACGGCGTCGCCGGCTCCAACGGTGACATCGCTTCGCTGCTGGCCAACTCGAACGCGATCTTCGACAAGGCGGCTCAGTTCGGGCTCGACGTCGGCGTGGTGCTGGAAGATCGCTTTGCCCGCTCGCCGGCCGACGTTCAGGCGAACATCAACTATCTTCGGCAGAACTACTTCAACCAGCCGCACTACCTCCGCGTCGGGCCGGGCGACGATCCGCTGTTGATGATCTTCGGTCCGATCGGCATGGAAGACCCGGCCGCGTGGTCGTCGATCTTGCCGACAGCCGGCGAGCCGATTACGACATTGCCGCTCTGGTACCAATCGCCGGACGTCGGCCCGTTGTCAGACGGCGAGTTTGCGTGGATCTTCGAGGACGAATCGCTCGACGATCACCTCCAGCAGCAACAGACCTTCCTGAACGACATCGCCCGGACGCTCGGGACTGCGGCGGGCGTCGCCTACGCGGGCTTCAACGACTTCTACGCCGAGGGCGGCGTCGGCGACATCATCGGCTTCGACATTCCCGTCTCGCGTGACACGCTTGCGGCGACGTTCGACGTCATCGACCTGGCGGGCGACGACGTCGATCTCGTGCAGCTGGCGACCTTCAACGACTTTGGTGAGGGCACCATGTTCGAGCCGACCGTCGAGTTCGGCTACGACTTCCTCAGCGAAGTTCAGCAGTTCACCGGCGTTGACTTGGGCGAGGATGCGCTGGCGATGGCGTTCGAGCTCTACAGCTTGCGTGTGGCGTTCGGCGATCGCCCGGAGGTCGCGGTGCTGCTCGACGACGCGTCGACTGCCCTGTCGGCGTTCGACCTGATCGCCGCGCGGCAAGCCCTCGACGCCGCTGTCGGCCTCCCCGGCGATGCGAATCGCGACGGGGTGGTCGACCTCGCCGACTTCGGCAACCTGCGAAGCAACTTTGGGCTCTTCGTCGCGGACTACAGCCGAGGCGACTTCAATGCCGACGGCGTTGTCGACCTGCAGGACTTTGGATTGCTCCGTGCGAACTTCGGCGGTGACGCGGCCGCACTCGATGCCTGGTCCTCAACTGTGCCGGAGCCGACTAGCAGCCTGCTCGTCCTCGCCGCTGGCTGCGTGGCTCTGCGTCGACGAAAGTAGCCGCGGATCATCGACCCGCGGCTACCGAAGCAATCACAACTGCCCGGTCTTTACTGGCGGAACAGCAGACCCTGCCGCACGTCGTCCAGCACGAAGTTCTCGAACTTCAGTTCGCTGCCACCGAGCCCAGGCTGACGCCACTGGATGCCACCGGCGTGGCCGTCGGCGAAGAGGAGGTTGGCGCGGGTGTTGTTGTTGTGGCGGTAGCGAATCATCGACGCCGCGTTCCCGTCTGGGCCGGAGTCAGCGAGCATCTCGGCTGTGGTGGCGTAGTCGCGGTTGAATCCGGCGTCGGGGCCTTCGATGTACGTGTTGTACGCGGTCTCGAGGGTGGCCCAGTTCTGGCTGTAGCTGGTGCCATTGCCCTGCAGAAGCCAAAGGTCCTGGTATGACGCCCACCCGTTGGGCCCGAGCAGCGAGCCGATCTGGACGGCATCGGCCAGCAACATCATCTCCGTCGGTCGAGGCACGCGGCTCAGCAGGTACGGCTTGCTGCCGTCATCCGACTGGCCCGGCTGGGCAAAGGCGGGGTTGTACGTCTGATTGGGCTCCAGCGGGCCCGGTGCGAATCGAAAGAGCTGCGGGTGAACGCCGTAGGTGATGATGTCGTTGCCGTTGACGCCCTCGCCGAGGATGGTGTCGGTGTCGGTGTAGATGTCCCACAGTTCCTTCGGCCCGCCACCGTTGGCGGTGGAGGCGTAAGTGTCGCCGGTGTCCTTGGAGAAGTAGGGCAAAATGAGCCATGCCCAGTCGGTCGCGCCTTCGCCGTTGGGGCTGGTGTCACCGTTCCAGAACTTGATCGGCAGCCGGCCGCCGTGGGCCTGGGTGTACATGATCATCGCCGTGCCGATCTGCCGCTGATTCGACAGGCAGACGACGGTGTTGGCCGACCCTCTGGCCCGCGACAGCGTTGGCAGCAGGATGCTGACCAGCAGGGCGATGATGCCGATGACCACCAGCAGCTCCACGAGCGTGAAGCCGTTGTGTCGGCGAGCGTGTCCGGTGAGTTTCGAGTCGACCATGGGTCCTCCGCAGGAAGGCGACGGGTAAGATGGAACAATCTTGTTACAGAAACCTACTTCGAGAATCTCAGGCCGTCAACTGAAAAAGCCAGAGCGGAAAATCGACCGCAGTAGGGTCTGGGCGTGCCCCGACCGCCCGTCTTTACCCGCGTCGCCGAGCTGATCGAGCGTCGCATCGAGGCAGGCGACTACCTCCTCAACGACATTCCCGGCGAGCGACGCATCGCCGAGGACGCGGGCGTGAGTCACATGACGGCCCGAAAAGCCGTCTCCATGCTCCTGGAACGCGGCGTCCTCATTCGTCGGCCCAACGGTTCGCTCGACGTCAGCCCCGATCGCGCCGCCGGCACCGCCAGCTCGGCCGTCGCGCTGCTCTACCCGTCTGCGGCGTCGCCTCACCTGCTTCGGCTTCGATACGTCGTCGCAGCGGCCGCCGAAGCCAGCGGGCTCACGCTTCGGCCCGTCCAGTTCGTCCACTGGGACGACCCGATCGTCCGCGATGCCCTCGAGTTTGACGGCGGCGCCATCGTCATACCGAGCACCGAGCCCATCGGCACCCAGACGCTGTCGCGTCTCAAGGCCGGCCAAACCGCCCTGCTCGATGCCGATCTCAGCGACGAGTCGATCGCGTCGATCCGACTCTTCCCCGACGACCACATTCGCCTCGTCTTCGACCGGCTCGTCCGCGCGGGACACTGGCACATCGGCTGCATCAGCACCGAGGACCACACGCCCGAAATCCTGCGCCGACTGAGCCTCTGGCACGACTTTGCCGACGAGCACGGCCTGGATGTCGAGCTGTTCGACGAGCCGGTTCACGACTTTGCCGACCCGATGCCGATCGCCTGCGAGATCGTGCGTCGTCGCGTTGCTGGCGGGCAGACGCTGCCGTCGGCGTTCATCGGCATGACGTTCCCTGCGGCCGTCGGTGCGTCGCGAGCGCTATGGGAGTCGGGCGTCGTCGTCGGGAAGGACGTGTCGGTGGCGGCGGTCAATATCGAGCCGCCGGCGCGCTACATGACGCCTGCCGTGACAGGCCTGGACATGCCCGATCTGCGGCCTGCGCTGCAGCGCTGCTTCGACTGGTTTGCCAGTGGCGATGCTTGGGAAGGGCCGTTCCTGCTGGAGCCCGAGACGCCGAATCTGCTCGAAGGCGAGTCGGTCGTGTCGCTCGACTAGCACGCCAATCGGCAGCGTCGCTTGACAGGCGATGGCCCGATCGTTTACAAGTGTAATCGATGACGGCTTCGCAAGACGAACCGACGATCAGCGACGCCGAGTGGCGCGTGCTCTCGGCCCTGTGGCGTCTGGACGACACCGTCGCGACGGCTCAAGCCGTGGCCGCGGAAGTTCGGCCGGCGCAGGGCTGGGCGATCGCCACGGTCAAGACGCTGCTGGGCCGACTCGTCGAAAAGGAAGCCGTCGAGGCGTCGGCCGACCCGTCGGACCGTCGTCGGTTCCTCTACCAGGCCAAGCTCTCGCCCACGCAGGCACGACGACGCGCCGCCAAGTCGTTCGTCGATCGCATCTTCGCCGGCGACACGGCGGCGGGGGCGTTGCACCTTGTCGAGCAGGCGGACCTGTCCAAGGACCAGATCGACCAGCTTCGCGACGCGCTCGCGTCGGCGGAACGTCGTGCCAAGGGAGGCTCGTCATGATCGACGTCGACGCCTCGATGCTCGGACTGCTTCACGCGTCGTGGCAAGGCGGCCTGATGGCCGTTGCGATTGTGGTCGCAAGCCGACTGCTCGGCCCACGCCTGTCGCCGAGATTGCGAGGCTGGCTGTGGTGGCTCGTCGCCCTTCGTCTGGCGCTGCCCGTGACGGTGCAGGTGGCTGTGCTGCCGACGCCCGAAGAGACGACGGCGGTGACATTGCCGACGCCCATTGCCACGATTCCTGCTGACGTTCAGGTCGATGTCCGCGAGGCCGAGCCTTTGCCAGTGTTCGGCGTCGAACGGTTCGACGCGACAGTCAGCCAGGCTAATGCGCGACCATCGACCGACCCATCGAACAAGTTGCCGCTCTCGGCGATCGTGATCGGCCTCTGGCTCATCGGGGCGATGGCGATTGCGTTCCGGGGCGTTCTGCGTGTCCTGCGTTTTCGTCGGCGGGTTCGGCAGATGCCCGTCATCGTCGACGGACACACGATCGACGTGCTTGCGTCCGAGTCGCAAGCGATCGGCGTTCGGCGGCCGACGTTGCGGCGTGCGGGCGACCTTGCCGCGCCGGCGCTTTGGCCAGCGCTGCTCGGCCGATCCGCCATCCTGCTGCCAGACGCTGCCGAGCTGATGTCGGACAGAGAGCTTCGGCTGACGCTTCGCCACGAGCTCGCGCACGTCCGACGTGGCGACGCGTGGCAACGTTTGGCCTTCGCGTGCCTGCGTGCGGCACACTGGTTCAACCCGCTCGTCTGGCTCGCGGCCAAGCACGTGTCGGCCGATCAGGAACTCGCTTGCGACCCGATGACGCTCCGCGCCACCGACGCATCGACACCCCCCACCTACCGCCGACAGCGGTTGCGTCTGGCTTCAC